>CALXUZ010000016.1 GCA_944391825.1 uncultured Clostridia bacterium
TGCTTGTTTTCCAGCAGCCCTTCTTACTCCTGCTGCATCATACATAACAATGCATGAAAATATTAGTGCTATGCCAAATAAAGGTGAGGTAATTCCTTCTGACTTTCCTACCATTGTTGTTAATGCTACGACTACTGCTGAGTGTGAACTTGGCATACCACCTGATTGTAATATTCTTTTAAAATTAAATTTTTTTGTTGTTATTAAATCATATATTAATTTAAATAATTGTATTCCAAACCATACACAAAATGGTACTATAATATATCTATATTCATGTATAAAGCTAATAATCCCCTGCATTTTCCTTTATTCCTCTTCCTGTATAAAATTTTCTTCTTTTACATTATTATCATCATCTTTTAAAAGAATAGTTATTCTTTTTTCTGCATCTTCAAGCAAATCACTGCATTTTTTAGATAGTTTCATGCCTTGCTCAAATTTTGCTACTGATTCATCTAGGCTTAAATCTCCATTTTCAAGTTCTGAAGCAATAACTTCTAATTCTTTTATTGCTTCTTCAAAATTCTGTTTTTCTTCTTTCATATTATAAAATTACTCCTTTTCTTCAACTACTCCTGTGTTTATATCAACTATATAGCTGTGAATTAATCTAGTAGTTTTGCTATCATTTACTGCAACTAAGTATTTACCATCACTTTGAATTGAAACATTGTTAAAAGAAACTCCATCTAAGCTTCCCCACTCTTTTTCCCACTCATCTTTAACTAAATCAACTGCCTTTTTTTCTCCTGGTGTTGTTTGTCCTTCTAATGATGAATTATTTTCCTTTTCTGGTTCTTCTTCTTTATTATCATTTGAAGTTTCTGTATTTGTCACATCAGTATTTTCCTCATTGTTTTTCATATCTGTATTTTCTTGGTTTTCATCAAATATATCATCTATTAAGTTATTTAGTCCTTCATTTGCATCATCTAAAATGTTTTCCTGCTCAGAATTTGCATCCATTGGTTCTGCTTTAAATTCGCTATATACTGCAAAAATAACTCCAAATATCAATAATGCAACAATCAAAACTATTAAAACAATCTTTACTGGCTTACTCATATCAATTCCTCCAAATTCATTTAATTACCGCATTTGCATTTCCATCTTGCAACCTAATAGTAATTTCATCCTGTGGTTTTAAATCTTTAACTTTGTTTACTCTCTTTTCATTTTTATATATAATTCCATAACCCCTTGCTAGTGTTTTTAGAGGGCTAAGTGTATCTAACTGAACTACAAGTTTTTGAAAATCCGCCTTACTTTTTTGCAATTTTTGTAAAATTGCATTTTCCATTATCTTTATTTTCATGTCAACATATATGTATTGTTCATTTATTTTTTGCAATGCACCTGTAAATGCCCTGCTTTTCATACATTTTTCATAGCGTAATCTCATTAATTCCAATTTTCTTGTTAATGCTTGCTTAAATCTATTTTGATATAAAAGCAGTTTTTGCTTTAACTCTTTAATATCTGGCACCGCTAATTCTGCTGCAGCAGAAGGTGTTGGTGCTCTTAAATCTGCCACAAAATCACTTATTGTAAAATCAGTTTCATGCCCTACTGCTGAAATGATTGGAAGTTCAGAATTATATATGGCTCTTGCCACTATTTCTTCATTAAATGGCCATAGGTCTTCTAGCGAGCCTCCACCTCTAGCTATAATCAAAACATCTACAAGCTTTGCTTGGTTCATAAATGCAATACCTTTTGCAATTTTTTCTGCCGCACCCTCTCCCTGTACTGGCACTGGAAATAGTTTGATTACAACATTTGGATTTCTCCTTGTTGAAACATTTATAATATCTCTAATAACTGCACCAGTATTTGAGGTTAAAACTCCTATAGCTTTTGGGTACATTGGTATTTTCTTTTTGTGCGACTCATCAAAAAGCCCTTCTTTTTCAAGCTTTTTCTTTAATTCTTCATATGCAGCTCTTAAATCTCCCATTTTTCCAAGTGGCTTGATTGCTTTTGCATATAGCTGGTATGTTCCATCTCTTTCAAAAACAGAAACACTGCCCAAAATAATCACTTTCATTCCATCTTGTGGCTCAAAATCCAAGTAACCAGTATAGGTTTTGAACATTATACATTTTATTAATGATTTATCATCTTTTAATGTAAAATATAAATGCCCTGTATAATGGCGCTTATAGTTAGAAATTTCGCCTTCTATTAATACATTTGCAAAATATTCATCATCTTCAAATTTTTGCTTAATATACTTATTTAATTCTGTTACACTAATTGGGTTATATACCATTTTAAATCCTCAAAATTATTCATCTTTTAAATTGTTTTTAATAATATTTGCTAAAATTCCATTTACAAAAGAAGGAGATGGTTCGTCTCCATATTTTTTTGCAAGTTCCACAACCTCATTTATTACTACTTTATATGGTAATTTAGAATAAAAAATCTCATAAATACCAAGCTTAAGTAATGCCAAATCTACTTTAGAAATTCTATCAATGTTCCAGTCTTCTTTTAAGTTACTTGAAATTGTTTTTCTAATTTCTGGTTCATTTTCATTAATGCCTTTAATTTCTTCTTTAATATATTGAACCGTTTTTTCTTCATTTACTTCATTTTCTTGTAAAAAAATTTCTACTTGCTCTTCTTGCTCTTCTTTTGCTGTTTTTTGAATTTCCAAGCTATATAGTAATTCAAAAATTAATGTCCTTCCCTCTGTTCTTGTCATGTCTTTTATCCCCTTTTATAATTTATCAATGAAATTTTTTGTTTTTTCTTTTACACTATCTTTGTTACGTTGAATATATGCTCCCAACCATACACATGCTATAATAAGAGCAATACCTAATATCACTTTATAAAAATTAGTAAAAACTATTAATACAGCTAATATAATTCCCACAATTAGCCCCACTATAGCTCCACCATATTTATTTATAAATGCTGTGAAACCATCCATTTTTATCACAATCCTTTCCACCGCAAAATTTTATTCTTTAACAATTTGCTCTTTGTTTGGTTCAATATCTTTCACTTTAATATTAACTTCTTTTACGTCTAAATCTGACATTTTCTTTATAGTTGATTTAATTTTGGTTTGCAAATTTGTAGATAACTCTTTGATAATTGCATTTTCTTTTACGCTTAAATTTACAAATACTTTTACATTGTTTTCCTTGTCTAGCTCTACTTTTGCAGTAACATTTTCTGCACTGTCAAAACCTTTTACTACGCCATTAACTAGGTTTTCCAAGGTATCTCTTGTAATTAGTAATTTTCCATCTGAATTTTCTAATAAAATTCCATTTTTATAATCCATCTCAGCTTTTGAACTTGAATCAAAAAATATGCACTTAATTGCTAGTAAAATAAATATTATATTTAATACAATTAAAACATTTGATGCTATTGGGTCATTAAATGCTGCTTCTACCGCTCCAAATACCCATCCTTCATCTACCCATCCAAAAATCATTAAAGATGAAATAATGGCTATAATTAATATTAATGTTGAAAATAATGCTAGTCCTATTTTATCTAATAGTTTCATAATATACTTAATTCCTTTCTTTTTATTATACCTTTAAAAATTCATAGGCACAGTTTTTTATGCCCGTGCCTTCAAATTAACTTTTTTAGTTATTTTCTGTTTTATCATCTTGTGAATTTTCTAAATTTTGTGCATTTACACCTTGAACATGTACATTTACTTCTACTACTTTTAATCCAGTCATGCTTTCTACTGAAGCTTTAACTTTATTTTGAATTTCAAATGCTACATCTGGAATTCTTACACCGTATTCTACAATAATGTTAACATCAATTTTAGTTTCCTTTTCTCCAGATTCAACTTTAATTCCTTTTGATAGGTTTTTCTTTCCACTAAGTACTTCAGAAATTCCTCCAGCAAATCCTCCTGACATTTCTGCAACTCCTGAAACTTCTGATACTGCAACACCTGCAATTACTGCAATTACATCATCCGAAATTTTTATATTTGCATTATTTGCTAATGCAACTTCCTCATTATTATTTGTTTCTACAACTTCCTTATTTTCTTCTTCCATAAATTTTTCCTCCTTTTTCTTATGAAATACTTTTTATACGCTATAAGTATATCAATTATTAAAAAAATTTACAACTGTTTTTTAATATTTTACCAATTATTCTCCAAGTATTAGCCCTGCTTGAATTTGATTGCCCCTTAAAAAGTCTGATACTTGCATTTTTTTTGCATTTTCTGCTTGTATTTCTAGCACTTGCAAAATTCCATCCTTTGTTTTTACATATAATCCTTGCTTTACATCAGCAAGTAGCACTGTTCCTGGAACAATTTGTGGCAATTTATAATCATATTCTAGCATTTCTTGTTCCACTGTAAAAAAATCCTTGTCTGTTAATTTTTTAGATTTCCAGAATTTTATTTTTCTTTCTTCTAAAGTCGTATATGCTCCCATAATTGGGTTAAGTCCTCTAATTAAATTATGAATTTGCATTGTATCTTGTTCTTCCCAATTTATTTGTGCCATTTCTTTTTTTAACATAGGAGCAATTGTAAAGTCATTACTTTGCTTTTTTCGTGGTGCATTACCTTTTTCTATCAGAGCCAATGTTTCTACTAATAATTTTCCACCAATTTTACTTAATTTTTCCCAAAGTTCCCCTGTGGTCTCATCTTCTCCTATTTCAACTTCTTGTTTTAATATCATGTCTCCCGTATCCATGCCTGCATCCATATACATTGTGGTAATTCCTGTTACTTTATCACCATTTAGCACAGCCCATTGTATTGGGGCTGCACCCCTGTATTTTGGCAAAAGTGAGCCATGCACATTTATTGCACCTAGCTTTGGAATATCTAATAATTCCTGTGGCAGTATTTTTCCATATGCCACAACACATATTACTTCTGGATTTAGATTTTTAATTTCATCTAAAAACTCAGTATTATTCCTTACTTTTTCTGGTTGATATATTTTTAATTTTTTTTCCAATGCATATTCTTTTACAGGTGATGGAATAAGCTTCATCCCCCTGCCCTTTGGTTTATCTGGATTTGTCACAACTGCTAAAATATTATGCCCTGCTTCCACCAAGCATTTCAAAGACTCCCTAGCAAAATCAGGTGTTCCCATAAATACAATATTCATATTTTATCACATCCTCAAATTACTTATTGTTTTCTGGTTCTACATATTCTAATGTTCCTGGTATAATTTTATCTACAAAAAGTATACCTTCTAAATGGTCTAACTCATGTGAAATGGCTTGTGCAAGTAGTCCTTCTGCTTCCACTCTAATTTTCTCACCATTTTCATTTAAAGCTTCTATAACTACCTTTTTAGGTCTAATAATTTTAGCAAATTGATTTGGAAAACTTAGGCATCCTTCTTCAACTTCCTGTTTTCCATCTTCTTTTATTAATTTAGGGTTTACTAATTTAATAGGTCCATCATCATCATATAAATCAATTACTACTAGTCTTTTTAAAATTCCTATTTGTGGTCCAGCTAATCCTACGCCATTGAACTTATGCATGGTTTCAACCATATCATTTAGTATTTCCCTTATCTTATCATCAACTTTTTCTACTTCTCTTGCTTTTTTTCTTAGTATTTCGTCTCCATTTTCCCTTATTATTCTAATTGCCATGTGTGTTGCCCCCTAGTTTTATTTTGGTCAGCCAAGCCTAATTTGCTAGGCTAACAATTTACATTAGAGAACCGTCCCTCAGTCACCCTAAATAGGGTGACTGGGACCCGTCCCCAATTACATCAAGTTGTTTGGATTTAAGTCTATGATTACTCTATTTTTAATGTTTTTGCTTTCTTTCATTTTTTGATACTCGCTTAAAACATCATTTATAATTCCTATCATAGAGTCATCAAATTTGCATTTTATAATAATTCGAAATCTGTATTTGTTTTTTATTTTATCTATCGGTGCTGGCATACCTTTATATAGTATAATGCCCAAGTTTTCTTGCAATACTCTATTTTTTAAATAAGTATGTAAATTTTTAGTTATTCTATTTCCTTCTTGCTCATTTTCCGAATTAATACCAATTACTATTATATCGCAAAATGGCGGATATTTCAATTGTTTTCTTATTAGTATTTCTGTATTATAAAATAATTTATAATCTTGCTTTTTGCTACACTCAATACTAAAGTTATCCGGGTTATATGTTTGAATTATTACTTTTCCTGGCATATTTTCTCTACCAGCTCTACCTGCCACCTGTGTTAATAGCTGAAATGTTTTTTCATTTGCCTTAAAATCATCTAAGTTAAGGCTACTGTCTGCTGCAATTACACCAACTAATGTTACATTTGGAAAATGGTGACCTTTTACTACCATTTGTGTTCCTATTAAAATATCTATGTTTTCATTTTTAAATTGATTTAATATTTTTTCATGCGAATTTTTTTTACTTACTGTATCTATATCCATGCGAATAGTTTTTGCTTCTGGAAAAAGTAGTTTTATTTGTTCTTCAAGCTTTTGCGTACCTGCGCCAAAATGTTTTATATTTTTGCTATGGCACTCTGGGCACTCTTTTACCATTGAAATTTCATATCCACAATAATGGCATTTTAGCTTTTTAGTGCTTGCATGGTATGTTAATGTAATATCACAGTTTTTGCATTTTATGGTATTCCCACAATCCCTGCACATTACAAATGTAGAAAATCCCCTACGGTTTAAAAATAGAATTGTCTGTTTTTTATTTTCTATATTTTCTTTAATTGCCTTATGCAGTTTTCCACTAATCATGGTTTTGTTACCCTCTTGTAATTCCTGCCTTAAATCAACTATTTCCACATTAGGAAGTCTTGCATTATTGGCCCTTTTATTAAGCTCTAATAATGTAGTTTCTTGTTTTTGAGTACGATAGTACGAGTCCAAATCAGGTGTTGCACTTCCTAATACTAGCGGAACATTATTTTCCTTTGCCAAATATCTTGCCACTTCTTTTGTGTGGTATCTTGGTGTTGTTTCAGATTTATATGAGACATCATGTTCTTCATCTATTATTATAATTCCAAGGTCTGACACTGGCGCAAATATTGCAGAACGTGCTCCTATTACTATTTTTGCTTTTCCTTCACGTATTTTGTTCCATTGGTCATATCTTTCTCCCACAGATAATTTGCTGTGTAGTATTGCAATTTTTTCTTCCCCAAATCGTGAAATAAACCTATCCACAGTTTGTGGAGTTAACGATATTTCTGGAACTAGCATAATACTAGTTTTACCTTGCTTTAATATGTTTTCTATTAACTGCAAATATACTTCTGTTTTTCCAGAACCTGTTATTCCAAATAGCAAAAACTCTGAAAACAAGTGGTCATCAATTGCCTCACAAATAGTATCATATGCGTTTTGCTGTTCTTCAGTTAATATTAGGTCTTTATCTTTTTTAATATTTTTATTTACAAATGGATTTCTCTCTACTTGTTTTTCTATAATTTCTATATATCCATTTTTCTTCAATGTGTTTAACACAGACCTTGTAACATCTGCAAACATTTCTAAATCTGTAACAATTACGCCTTCATTTTCTAGCAAAAATTGTAATGCACGTATTTGTTTTTCTGATTTAATTTTTTTATTTTCTATTGCTTCTTCTATATCTTCTGCATCTTTTTTTAAATATACAAACGAAGCATTTTTTTCTTTCACACGGTTTTCTATTATTTTTGTGGTAGTTCCTGGTGGTAGCATTAATTTTATGCAGTCAGAAACATTGCAAAAATATCTTCTAGCCATCCATTTTGATAAATTTATGTTTTTTTCATTTATATATTCTGTTTCATCTGCTTTAACAATCTCTTTTAGTTTGTACTCAGAATTTTCCTTTATATTTACCACAAAGCCTTCTTCCGGCTCTTTTCTGTTACTAAAAGGCACAAAAACTCTGCTTCCTATTTTAATTTTGGAAGCCAGAGTTTCTGGTATTTTATAATCAAATACTCTATTTAATTGTTTGGCATTACTATTTAGTATAACTTCTGCAATCATTAAGTTCTCCTATTTTTTCAGCCATTTTTCATATTCCTCTATAATTATGTATGCCACTTCTTCTGGTGTCATATTAGTAGTATCTATTACAATATCATAGTTTGATTCATCTTCTTTTCTAATATTGTATAAATTGTAATACCTTTCATTTTCTAGCTGATAGCGCTTTTCCATATCTCTTTTTTGGTCTTCTAATGTCTCAAAATTCTCAGAATATTTACGCTTAGGGTCATTAAATGCTCTTTTAGCAGCCTCATTAATGCCCACTTTTAAATACACCTTAAAAGATTCTGGCACAGCATACCAGCCAAGCCTTGCATCAATAATAAAATTATCATTTGTTTTGGCATATTCTGCCGCACTATTTTCAATTTGCCTATCTATTTCCGGATGTTTTTCTACATACATATTAAATGAAGTTACATCCATCCCCATTTCCTGCCCTAGTTTTCGAAAATAGTCTCCATTTCTATAAATACCAAAATTTAGTTCTTTTTGCAATATTTTTGATACTGCACCCTTTCCACTTGCTAATTCTCCACCTAATGAAATAATATGTTTTTTTCCCATTTTATCCTTTCCTTGCCTTAAAGATATTAAAATTCAATTAGCTTATTCACTAATTGAATTTTCCGTTTCTTCTACTGCTGTTACTTTTCCTTCATAAATCTCATCTGCAGCAAGTGATACTGGTGATGGTTCTTCCTTTTTAGTTAATGGCACACTTCCTGCTGCTAATTGCCTTGCCCTTTTGGCAGTTATTGTTACTAGTTCAAAACGATTATCAATTTTGGTTAATAGTTGTAATACTGTTGGTTTTACTAACATTTTTCTATTCCTTCTTTCTAAAATTTATATATCTATTCTTCTTCCTCTTTTGCAATATCCCCATCAAATCTACCTGCGACAGTTTCTGGTTGTACTGCAGATAATACAACATGGTCAGAATCCATAATAAGTACAGCTCTTGTTTTTCTGCCACAAGTAGCATCAATTGCCCTACCCTGGTCTTTTGCCTCTTGTACCAATCTTTTTACCGGTGCAGATTCTGGGCTTACAATAGCAATAATCCTATTAGCAGATACAATATTTCCAAATCCTACATTAATTAATTGCATACAGGTTTCCTCCTTTAACTAATTATTCTATATTCTGAATTTGCTCTCTTATATCTTCTATTTGTGTTTTTAGTTCTATTACTAAGTTTGTAATCTCAAGTTTTGCAGATTTTGAACCAATTGTGTTAGTCTCCCTGTTCATTTCTTGAACTATAAAATCAAGCTTTTTGCCACATGGTTTATCACCTTCTAATAAAGTTTGAAATTGTGATATATGGCTTTTTAACCTTGTAAGTTCTTCTTCAATAGAACATTTATCTGAATAAATTACTGCTTCTTGTGCAATTCTTGCTTCATCAACTATGTCTGTCTTTAAAATTTCTTTTACTCTCTCCTGTAATTTTACTACATATTCCTCTATAAGTCCAGTAGAAAACTCAGAAATTTTATCGACATTATTCGATATCTCTTGCAAGCGATTTTCTAAGTCTTGTTTAATCTTGTTACCTTCTAGTGCCCTCATCTCTATAAAACTATCAAGTGCATTTTCTAAACACTCAGAAAGCTCAAGCCAAATTAATTCCAAGCTATCTTCTTCCATTTGTAAATTAATCACATCTGGAAATTTTGAAATTTCACTTGCACGTATTCCACTTGGAATTTCCGTTTCTTCTGCTAGTTCTGTTAATTCCTGTATATATCTTTTAGCAAGCTCTTTGTTTATTATTAGATTTTTACCTTTAATTCCGTAGTTATCGTATGTTATAAAAACATCAATCTTCCCTCTTGAAATTCTATTTAATATTGATTTTCTTATTTTATCTTCAAAGCACAATATATTGCGTGGTGCTTTTACAGCAATATCACTATATTTGTGATTAACAGAGCGAATTTCAACTAAGTATTCTCTACCCTCTCTTTCTAATTTCGCTCTGCCAAATCCTGTCATACTATTCATAAGCATTTCCTTGTAAAATATATTTAGGTTTTTAAATCAGGCTTTACCTATAAACCTATTGCTTTTTAAATTATTTTTTTATTATCTTTTTCATTTCTTCTAAAAAATATTCTTTTTTCATTTTTTTATATATAATTATAGATTTTGCAACATAGTAAATTGCAAATGCATATGAAACAAATGCTGTAATATATATAAATTTATTTGACCACATTAAATTAACGTAAATTAAAAGTATTGTAATAAATGCTAAAAGAAGTATTTCTATGCCATGGATTATATGTTTTCCACTATCTTTTTTATATGCATATTCAAATATTCCAATAGCTACTAACAAAAGTGCCATGCCAAATACTTTCAAATCTGTAATAAATACGCTATTTTCAATATTTACAAAGCCCAAAATTATAAAATCCAAATAAAACATTATAACTATAGCTAAAAAAACATTTTGAAATACCCTTTTATTAATTTTTTTAAGTTCCTCTGCTGGCAATTTTTTCTTTGACTTTAATTCTTTTCCTACTACTTCTTCAATTTCTTTTTGTTCTGATTTAGCCAATTCTTTTTTTGTTTCTTTGTTTTTTTTCTTGTCTTTTTCATCTTTCTTGTCTTGTTTTTCCTTTTTGCTTATGTTTTGTTCTTTCCCTTTTTCCTTCTTGTCCTTTTCTTTTTGTTTATCTTCTTTTTTAGTCTGTTTTTCTAGATTTTCCTTTTTTGGCTTTTTACTATCTTTTTCTTGTTTTTTTACTTTTTCAACCTTTTCCTTTTCATTATTCTTGTTTTGGTCCGCCATTTTCCGTCCTCCTGTTTGATTTTATTATATTCCATACAATTTTACCACATTTATCTATTTTATTCAATTAATTTCTTTCAATTTTTATCTCAATTAGGGACGGGTCCCAGTCACCCTATTTAGGGTGACTGGGGGACGCTTCTGCTAATTTCGCTTTTGGGGACTCTCCCCATTCTACCACTTTTGTCCTACCTAGGGACAGACTTTTCCCTAATTCAGTTCTTCTAATATGTCTTGTATACTTGTTACTAGTTTTGCTCCTTGTTTTATTAAGTCGTTTGTTCCATATGAGTTATTACTTGTTATATTTCCAGGAATTATAAATACTTCTTTTCCCTGTTCTAGGGCATAATCTACAGTTATTAAAGTTCCACTTTTTTCTTTTGCTTCTACCACTAAAACTCCATTTGAAAGCCCACTAATTAATCTATTTCTAACTGGAAAATGTTCTTTTTCTGGCTTTGCTTGCATTTCATATTCAGTAATAATCGCCCCACCTTTTTGTATTATTTCTTTGCATAGTCCTTTATTTTCTGGTGGATAAATATTTCCAAATCCACTTCCCAAAACCGCTACTGTTTTTCCATTTGCCTTTACTGCACCTAAATGGCTATAAGTATCAATTCCTCTTGCTAGCCCACTTATTATAACAATACCTTTTTTAGCTAGTTCATAAGCAAAACTAAAAGCCACCCTTTTACCATAATCACTTGCTTGCCTGCAACCTATTATGGCTATTGATGGCATATTTAAAATTTTTTCATCACCTAGCAAATATAATTTTGCTGGTGGTGCATAAATATTTTTTAATTTTTCTGGATAGTTTTCATCGGCTTGATAAATAGTTTTCATAAGAAAATTCCTCCTATAAAATAAATTTTTCAAGCCCCCGATTTTAATTTTAATTATTATGTTGTAATTTTGCTGCTTTTACAACATTTGTCATAAGCATGGCAATTGTCATAGGTCCAACACCACCTGGCACTGGTGTAATATATGATGTTTTTGGTTCTACATTTGCAAAGTCCACGTCTCCAACTAGTTTTCCGGCTTCATTTCTGTTAATGCCAACATCTATAACTACTGCTCCATCTTTTACCATATCTTCTGTTACAAATTTTGGTTTTCCAAGTGCCGCTACTAAAATATCTGCATTTTTTGTTATTTCTGCAATATTTTGTGTTTTAGAGTGGCATGTTGTAACTGTTGCATTTGCATTTAATAATAGCTGTGCAAGTGGTTTTCCTACTATATTACTCCTTCCTATTACAACTGCATTTTTTCCCTGTACTTCAATATTATATTCTTCTAGCATTTTCATAACACCTAAAGGAGTGCATGAAACAAATCCATCTTCCCCAATTGATAGTTTTCCTACATTTATTGGATGAAATCCATCTACATCTTTTCTATAATCTATTTTATTAAAAGCTTCTCTAATATCTAAATGAGCAGGGATTGGACTTTGGAGCAAAATTCCATTAATATCTTTTAAACCATTTAGTTTTTCAATTAGACTAAGAAGTTCTTCCATTGTTGTTTGTTCATTTAATAGAAATTCTTCGAACTCAATTCCTATTTCATCACATGCTCTGCTTTTGTTTCTTACATATATTGCTGAACTTGGATCATCTCCTACCATAATCACTGCAAGTTTTGGATTTATTCCTTGCTTTTTTAGCTCGTCTACTTCTATTTTTAAATTTTCTCTTACTTTTGCTGCTAATTCTTTACCATTAATTATTACTGCCATTTTTTTGCTCCTTTTTATTTTCTGTTTATTAGTATATCATAAACTTTCCATTTTTAAAATATTTTTTTTATTTTTTGTCATACTTTTAGAATTGCCTAATATACATTAAATAAAGTTTAGTACAAACATTTCTTAGAGGGGGTTAAATAATTCATGGAAGAGAATTTAAAGTTATATCAGGATATAGCAGAGCGTACTGATGGCGATATTTATGTTGGCGTTGTTGGTCCGGTGCGTACTGGAAAATCTACTTTTATTAAAAACTTTATGGATTTGCTTGTTATTCCAAATATTGATAATGAATACAAAAAAGAAAGAGCGAGGGATGAACTACCGCAAAGTGCTGGTGGTAGAACTATTATGACTACAGAGCCAAAATTTATCCCTAATGAAGCGGTAGAAATTACCATTGGTGATAATTTAAAGTTTAAAACTAGATTGGTTGACTGTGTAGGATATTTAGTTAATAATGCAATTGGATATTTAGAAGATGATATGCCACGTATGGTTAAAACACCTTGGTTTGATGAGGAAATTCCTTTTGAAGAAGCTGCAGAAATTGGCACACGTAAAGTTATTGCAGAACACTCTACTATTGGAATTTTGGTTACAGCAGATGGAAGTATTACAGATATTCCAAGAGAAGATTATATTAATGCAGAGGAACGTGTTGTAAAAGAGTTAAAAGAATTAAATAAACCTTTTGTTATTGTTTTAAATAGTGATGACCCATTTTCTGATTATACTAAAGCTTTAGCCAAAAAATTAGAAGATAAATATGGTGTTGCAGTTATTCCTACAGATTGTGCTCGCTTGGATTTAGAGGATATTGATTATATTTTCAGTAAGATTTTATATGAGTTTCCTATTGAAACTATTAATCTTAATTTTCCAAAATGGGTTGATGGTTTATCTGATGAGCATTGGCTTAAAAAGGAACTCTATTCCGAAATTCAGACTGCTTTTACAGATATACATATTCTAAAACAGGTTGATGGTGGTATAAGCCAGCTTCAAAATACTCAAATTATTACAAAAACAACACTTGATGAAATTAGACTTGGTGAAGGTAGTGTAAATGTTTCTATTCAACTTATGGATAATTTATTCTACAAGGTTTTAACTGAAATTTCCGGTGTTGAAATTAATGATGAAGGTCAATTATTTAGCACTATTACGAATTTTGCAAAAACTAAAAAGGAGTATGATAAAATTGCATATGCCCTAGAAGAAGTTAAAGCAACAGGTTATGGAATTGTTACACCTTCTATTGACGAACTTATTTTGGAAGAACCAGAAATGGTAAAACAAGGCTCAAGGTTTGGTGTTAGGTTAAAGGCAAAAGCCCCAAGTATTCATATGATAAGGGCAGATATTGAAACTGAGGTATCACCTATTGTTGGAAGCGAAAAGCAGTCAGAAGATTTAGTTAATTACTTGCTTTCTGAATTTGAATCAGACCCTACAAAAATTTGGGAATCAAATATTTTTGGAAAGAACCTACACGAGTTAGTTAATGAAGGATTGCAAAATAAATTGTCTAAAATGCCAGAAGAAGCACAAGCCAAACTTCAAGAGACTTTAGAGCGTATTATAAACGAAGGTAGTGGTGGTTTGATTTGTATTATTCTTTAAATTAAGTTTACTTAATATATAAGAGTTTAGAATTTAAAAAATCCTAAACTCTTTTTTTGCTTTATGAAGTGTCCCAAGTCACCCTACTTAGGGTGACTAAGAACCGTCCCTAAAAAATAAATGAATAAATTTTCCTTGTTTGGAAAAGAATAATATAAGTATTTGAAAGGATTTGTATATGGAAAAAAATTCTAAAAATTTTAGTGAAAAATTAACAAATCAATTGAATAATTTTTTTAATAAATCTACCCAAAATGAGTATCGTTTTGATTTGCCTGATGATAACTCCAACAATTCTTCCTCTTCTAATAATTTAAGTTTAGAACAAATGCAAGAAATTGAAAAAATTTCTGAAGTTAAAAATATTTTTCCAAGCTTAGAAGTTTCTATAGAATATATTAAGGTAAAGTATAACACCCTTATTAATAGTGATATTATTCTTAGAGAGTTTACTTTGTCTGTTAGAAATAGGCAGTATAAAGCTCTACTTCTTTTTGTTGATGGTATGGCAGATTCCAAGCTTATTAATGATAATGTACTTCATCCTCTTATGCTACGTAATAGAGCTAATATTTATGATGGTGACCAGGAACAAGTAGTTTCTGAGGGTGTGGCAAATAATATTACTGTTAGAAGGGTAAAAAAATTTAATTTAGAAAATTATATCATGTCCAACCTTTTACCACAAAATAATGTAAAAAAGGTGGATACTTTTAGCGCTGCTTTTAATGGTGTTAATATGGGAAATTGTGTACTTTTTGTTGATACCATTCCTTTTGCATTTGATATTGATGTAAAAGGTTTTAAGCAAAGGGAAGTTAGCTCTCCTAATAATGAGATTATTATTCAAGGTCCACAAGAAGCTTTTGTTGAAAATATTAGAACAAATACTTCTTTACTTCGCAGGATTGTTAATAACGAAAATTTAGTTATTGAAAATGTAGAAATTGGAAAACTAAGCAAAACCAAATGCACTATTTGTTATATGTCTAATATTGCAAGTTCTGCTTTAATTGCAGAAGTAAGATACCGTATGAATAATTTGGAAATTGATTCTTTGCTTTCATCTGGCGAATTGGAGCAACTAATAGAGGAAAATTACACTTGTAGTATTCCGCAGGTTTTGATGACAGAAAGGCCTGATAAAGCTACAAAATATTTATATGGTGGACGAGTTGTTGTATTAGTTAATGGTAACCCCTATGCCCTAATCTTGCCTGCAACTTTAGCTGATTTTATATCTTCACCAGAAGATACAAACTTAAGGTTTCAGTTTGCTAATTTTTTAAAGATTTTACGCTTGTTGGCAATAGGTATTACGCTCCTTCTCCCTGGCTTATATGTGGCTATAACTGATTTCCATCAGGAACTATTGCCAACAGAATTATTATTTTCAATTCTTTCTTCAAGGGAAAATGTTCCTTTTCCAATTATTTTTGAAATTTTGGTAATGGAAATTTCCTTTGAGTTAATACGTGAGGCGGGTTTACGTGTTCCTTCTCCAATTGGACCTACAATTGGAATTGTTGGTGCATTGGTTTTGGGGCAGGCTGCAGTAAGTGCAAGCATTGTAAGTCCAATTTTAATTATTATTGTTGCAATTACTGCAATAGCTTCTTTTGCTATTCCAGATTTTGCATTTGGTTTTCATTTAAGGCTTATGCGTTTTGCTTTTATTTTGCTTGGATATATTGCCGGCTTTTTTGGAGTTGGAATAGGTTTATTTGTTTATGTTTGTGTACTATGCAGTTTAAAATCATTTGGTGTTCCATATACTGCACCATATGCCCCTGTTACAGGTATTGGTGAAAATGGGTTTATTGTTAACCCAATGTGGAGACGTGAGAAAAGAGCAGACTTTTTAGACCCAAAACGTAAAACTTCACAGGACCATATTAGTATGAAATGGAAATATAAATAAGGAGGCTCCTCATGACTGAAAAGAAAATTGGGAATATAGAGGCAATTGCAGTTGTTTTGACTGTTATGATTAATCACATTATTTTAAATTTGCCCAAAAGTATTATAAGTACTACCTCTTCTGGGTCTATTATCAATGTTATTTTTGTTACTTTAATTGCTTTTATAATTGTATATTTAATATCCCAGCTACTTAAAAATTTTCCTAGCTTAGATATTCTTGATATTTCTAAGTTTCTAGGTGGAAAGGTTTTAAAGTTTATTATTGGTGCTTTGTTTTTATGTTATTTAATTTTTACTATAAGCATTGTTTTAAGAAGTTTTTCTGAGACTTTAAAAATTATATTTTTTCCACGTACCCCTGTGCAGATTATAATGTTACTATTTTTGTTAGCAATTGTTTTTGTAAATAAGCTTGGCTTTCAAGCTATAGCACGCTCTAACTTGTTTTTTATGCCAATTATTTTGTTTAGTATTTTATTTATCTTTGTTGCTAATTTTGGTAATTACACAGTTCAAAGGGTATTTCCTCTACTTGGAAATGGTGCGGTTTCAACTTTTTTAAGTGGTATTAGCAATTTATTTGCATTTGGTGGTATTGCATATTTATATTTTCTTCCACCGCATTTAAAGGAACAAAAAGATTATACTAAAATTGCATTTTCTGCAATAGGAGTTTCTGGCATATTTTTGCTTATGAGTGTAACTACACTTTTACTTTTGTTTCCTTTGCTTACTTCAAGTGAAGAAATTTTGCCTTTATATTTAGCTGCTCGCTTTATTGAATTTGGTAGGTTTTTTCAAAGGCTTGATGCTGTTTTTGTTTTTACCTGGATAATTTCTATGGCATGTTATTTAAGCCTTGCACTTTATTTTGCTACAAATATTTTTAAAAAAATTACTAATATTCAATATTCTAAATGGGTTATTGGACTTATAGCTTCCATTTGCTTTGGAATTGCACTAATTCCACAGGATTTAAAGCAAATTTCTTTTTTAGAAAATAATGTTTATAAATTTATTATTTTAATTTTGGTTATAGGGGTTGGCTTAGGAATTTTGATCTTTGCTAATATTAAGAATTTGATTTTACAAAAAAAGAAAGGTCTTAGTGTTTTACCAGAAAATAACAAATCTTATGAAAGGAGCTGAGGTTTTTGCTTAAAAATACTTATAAATATGTTTCATTAATTATAATTACAATTATAGTTTCTGTTGCTTTTACAGGTTCACATAGTGTACAAAGCGTGGACGATTTGGCTTATGCCATTGCTTTAGGTATTGATATTGCAGAAGATGATAATTTAGAAGTTACTTTTCAATTTAATATTCCTTCTGCAAACGGCGAATCCGGTTCTGGCGAGTCTGCTCCTTCTGTTATTGATAGTGTTAAGGCAAATTCTATAGATAGTGCAATTAATTTAATGAACGCATATGTTAGCAAAGAAATTAATTTATCCCATTGTAAAGTTATTGTTATTTCTCAGGAACTTGCACAAAAAGGAATTGCCAAGGAAATATATAGCTTGATGAATAAAGTGCAAATTAGACCTGATAGCCATTTAGTTATTACTACTTCCACTGCTAAAAAGTATATAGAAAGTGTTGCTCCTTCTTTAGAAAACTTAGTGGCTAAATTTTATGAAGTTTTACCTACTTCTGGTGATTATACAGGCTATACCATTAATGCTGAGCTTGGCGAGTTCTTTAACCAACTACTGTGTGAAACTTGTGAAGCTACCGCTACTTTAGGAAATATTGTCCAGAAAAAAGAAGAAGAAAATACTTCTGCAGAAGATAGTTCTTCTGGTGGAACTGAAGGTCAGTCTAATGAGTCTGTTAGTGCCAAAAATGGAATTGAAAATTTGGGTGTAGCTGTTTTTAAAGATGATAAATTTGTTGGAAGTTTAGGAACAGAGGAAACTTTGGCACATCTGCTTTTAAGAAATGAACTTAAAAATTGCAATATTTCTGTTACAGACCCTGAAGATAGCACAAAAAAAATCGACTTATATTTAACTTCTAATCATACAGCAAGAATTAATGTAAGTATTGTTAATGGCACACCTTATATAAAAATAAAAATAATTGCAAATACCAGAATTTCTTCGATTGAGGATATAACAAAGGATGTATCTGATGAAAGGATAAGTAAAATAGAAGAAGCTTCTGCAGATTATTTGAAAGAATTACTTTCAAATTATTGTTATAAAACTTCCAAAGAATATCACTCTGATATTGCAGGATTTGGCAGATATGCTTTAAAAGACTTCAAAACTAATACTGAATTCGAAGAATATGATTGGCTAAGCCATTATCAGGATGCTTTTTTTGAAATTAGTACAGAGGTAAATATAAAATCTGGATTTTTGCTAACAGGAACTTAAATATAAGTAATCTTTAGGTTAAAATTTTTTATCAGCCTAATATGCATTTTGTAAAGAAAGGGATGAATTTAGGTATGACAACTTTTATATTAGCTATATTATTTTGTTTTATTGCATGTTTAGAAAGTACCGTATATGGTATTTATGAAATAAGGGTAAATAAAAATAGAACTGCAGGATTTTTAATTATACTTCTTTCTATTATTGGATTTATTTTCCCAATTACTATGTATCTTAGAGTCTAAAAAAAGGATTACACTTAAATGTAATCCTTTTTGCTATACAATAAGATTAGGTTTCTTATACTAGATATAGGATACCTAACACAATGGCTAATATTACAAATACAATTCCTAATATTATAGTCCATCTTTTTAGTTTTCCTTGTTTTGTTCTTCCCTTATTTTGCTCATAAAAGTTATTAGTTGAAGAACCCATTATCGTTTCTGAAGCTCCTGATTTTTTATTATTTTGCATTGTTGCTAAAATAATTAGAGCAATACATACAATAATATAAATAACTAATACAATATATTTTGCTATTTCCATACTTTATGTTTCATCCTTTCTTGATTAGATATTAAAGACTACAAAAAATATTAGGTAATACCAATTTAGTTTACCGCTTCTAATTTCTAACCTCTAACCTCTAACTTCTAACATCTAATCTCAAGCCTCTAATCAACTAATTTTAGTATAACTATTTCGCTATTATCTCCTCTTCTTGGTCCAGTTTTAAGGATTTTTGTGTATCCTCCAACTCTACCTTCATATTTTGGAGCAATCTCATTAAATAATTTTGCAGTTAAGTCAATATTTTTTCCATCACTGTCTTTTACTTTATTAATCATTTTCATCATTTTTCTTCTTGCATTTAATCTTGATGGCATATCTTTTTGTCTTTTTTCCATAGTTGTCTCTTTAACAACTCTTAGGTATTCTTTGCCGTTTTTGCTTTTTACAAGTTCTGTTTCTTTATTTCCCTTACTATCTAATTTTGCTTTAGAAACTTTTACTTCTACTTCTTCAAAATTATCTTTTTCCTTTACTGCAAGTGAAATTAAGCTATCGGCAATTGATTTTACTTCTTTTGCTCTAGCTTCAGTAGTTTCTATTTTTTCATGTAATATTAAATCAGTTGTTAAATTTTTTAACATTGCTAATCTAATATCTGTTGTTCTTCCTAATTTTCTATTTGTAGCCAAGTTATTTCCCTCCTTTTTTTTATAGGTCAGGGGACACTTCTCCCATCGGGTCTCTGCTACTTGGGATGAGAAATTTCCCCTCCCCTTGTGAATAAGTGTTTCGCCCTGTTTTTTATTAATTTATTATTTTCAAAATTAATCTTCTTCTTTGGCAAAATCTAATCCTAATATATGCAATTTATTAGTTACTTCATCTAAAGATTTTTTGCCTAGATTTCTAACTTTCATCATTTCAGCTTCAGTTTTGTTTGTCAAATCTTCAACTGTAGAAATTCCCGCTCTTTTTAAGCAATTAAATGATCTTACAGATAGTTCTAAATCTTCGATTGACATTTCCAAAACTTTTTCTTTTTTAGATTCTTCTTTTTCTACCATTACTTGTGTATTTTTAGTTGTTTCTGATAAATCTATAAATAGTTCTAAGTGTCCTGTCATTACTTTTGCAGCTAAGCTTAATGCTTCATCTGGTTTTAATGACCCGTTTGTCCAAACTTCTATAGTTAATTTATCATAATCTACCATTTGACCAACTCTTGTATTTTCAACTGAATAATTTACTTTTTTAACAGGTGTATAAATAGAGTCAATAGGTAGCACTCCTAAAACTTGGTCTTGTTTTTTATTTTTTTCTGCATTGTTATATCCTCTACCCATATCTGCAGTCATTTCCATTACAAGGTGTCCGCCTTCTGAAACCGTTGCAATATGTAAATCTGGATTTAACACTTCTACTGTACCATCTGTTATAATATCGCCTGCTTTTACTTCTCCTGGTCCTTTAAAATCTATTCTCAATGTTTTTTCTTCGTTTTTATCCATTTTTAAGCTAACTGTTTTTAAGTTTATGATAATTTCTGGTACATCTTCTACCACATTTGGAATAGTAGAAAACTCATGTAGTACGCCATCGATTTTAACACTAGTAATTGCACAACCTGGAAGTG
The DNA here is from genome assembly GCA_944391825.1 of uncultured Clostridia bacterium. Lineage (GTDB taxonomy): Bacteria > Bacillota > Clostridia > TANB77 > CAG-508 > CAG-273. The sequence goes on from CALXUZ010000016.1 coordinate 20,667, forward strand.
ATGATAACAAAATTCTCCTTAGAGAATTACCTATTGTAATTCCATATCCCCTTTCTAATGGTTCACATACGAATTTTGCGTAATTTTTTTCGTTATCCACGTCTAAGCATTTAATATTTGGTTTTTCAAATTCTATCATTTTTTACCTCCCAATTTAGATGTTAGAGGATAGAAATCTAACTTCTAATAATCTAACTTCTAATTTCTATTTAGAATATAACTCTACTATTAAATGTTCTTCGACTGGTAAATCGACATCTTCTCTTGCTGGTAATCTTACTATTTTACCACTTAAATTATTTACGTCTTTTTCTAACCACTCTGGAACTGGTCTTGCTGCATTTTCTTCAACATTTAATTTGATGACACCATTATCTTTTCTTAGTTCTCTTACTGCAATTACATCTCCTGCTTTTACTATATATGATGGGATATCGACTTTTTCTCCGTTTACTTCAAAAGCACCATGTGTTATTAACATTCTTGCTTGTGCTCTTGAGCTTCCATATCCTAATCTATATACTACATTATCCAATCTTCTTTCTAAAATTTGTAGTAAAACTTCACCAGTTTTACCTTTTGAAGATGCTGCCATTTCAAAATATTTTCTAAATTGTTTTTCACCTACACCATAAAAAGCTTTTGTTTTTTGTTTTTCTCTTAACTGTGTACCATATTCTGAGAGTTTCTTTTTCTTTTGACCATTTTGGCCTGGTGCATAATTTCTTCTAGAAATACTGCATTTATCTGTGTAGCATCTTGAACCTTTTAAGAACAATTTTTGTCCTTCTCTACGACAAATACGACATTGTTCATCTTTATATCTTGCCATTTAAGTCGTTCCTCCTTCTTTTATTTTTTATTGATTTCTAAATTTCTAATCTCTTTTCGGGAGACCACTAGTCGTCCATACAAATTATAATCTCTAACTTCTAAGGTCTAACCTTTATTACACTCTTCTTCTTTTTGGTGGTCTACAACCATTATGTGGAATTGGTGTGACGTCTTTAATTGAACTAATTTCCAATCCTGCTGATTGTAATGACCTAATTGCTGCTTCACGACCAGAACCTGGTCCTTTTACAAAAACTTCTACTGTTTTTAACCCATGTTCCATAGCTGCTTTAGCTGCAGTTTCTGCTGCTTCACCAGCTGCAAATGGTGTGCTTTTTCTTGAACCTTTAAAGCCTAGTTCACCAGCACTTGCCCAAGAAATTGCATTTCCTTGAACATCAGTAATTGTAACAATTGTATTATTAAAACTAGAATGAATATG
>CALXUZ010000017.1 GCA_944391825.1 uncultured Clostridia bacterium
GGCCTGGTAGTTCAGTTGGTTAGAACGCTAGCCTGTCACGCTAGAGGTCGACGGTTCGAGCCCGTTCCAGGTCGCCATTTATTTGTATAGCATTAAAATAATACTATACAAATATATATGGTCTGATAGCTCAGTTGGTAGAGCAGAGGACTGAAAATCCTCGTGTCGGTGGTTCGATTCCACCTCAGACCACCAAAAAGTAGAGCAGTAGAAAAACTGCTCTATTTAGTTTTATAGTGAAAATATAAATAAGAAATAAATAAAAAACTCTTTGCATAATATATAATAAAATAATTTTGGGAGAGAGTTATATGATTAAAATTAATGAGAGTTTTTTAAAATTAAAAGACAATTACTTGTTTTCTACTATTAATCAAAAAACTAAAGAATATAAAAATAAAAATCCAGAGAAAAAAATAATTAACTTAGGAATTGGAGACGTCACATTACCAATTCCTTCAATTATTACAAAAGCAATGTCAAAAGCCTGTGAAGAAATGAGTGATGCTGAGACTTTTAGAGGATACGGACCAGAGCAGGGATATGAATTTTTAAGAGAAAAAATTCAGCAAGAAGATTATGGAAAAAGAAATATTAATATAGATAAAACAGAAATTTTTGTATCTGATGGTGCAAAATGTGATACTGCTAATATTTCTGAGCTATTTGATATCAGTAATAAAGTTGCAATTACAGATCCTGTTTATCCTGTATATTTAGATAGCAATATTATTGCAGGAAGAAGTAAAAAATATATAAAAGAACTTGAGAGATTTGACGGAATTACATACCTATCTTGCATTAGTGAAAATAATTTTATACCAGAACTTCCAAAAGAAAAATGTGATATGATTTATTTATGCTATCCCAATAATCCTACAGGAACAGTATTAACAAATGAACAATTGAAAGTTTGGGTGGACTACGCAAGAGAGAATAGAGCCATCATATTATTTGATTCTGCATATGAAAAATATATTACACAAAAAGATATTCCGCATTCTATATACGAAATAGAAGGAGCAAAAGAAGTTGCAATTGAATTTAGAAGTTTTTCAAAAACAGCTGGATTTACTGGAATAAGGTGTGCTTACACCGTTGTTCCAAAACAGTTAGTAGGGTATACAAATAAAGGCAATGAAATTTCAATTAATTCATTGTGGAGAAGAAGAAGCAGTTGTAAATTTAATGGTGTATCATATATCACACAGAGAGGAGCAGAAGCTGTATACACAAAAGAAGCACAACAGCTGATAGAAGAAAATATCAAATATTATTTAAGTAATACAAATGAACTTAAAATTAATTTAGAAAAATTAGGATATAAAGTTTATGGGGGTATAAATTCTCCATATGTCTGGATTAAAACTCCAAAACAACAATCTTCATGGGAGTTTTTTGACTATTTACTGGAAAAAGCAAATATAGTAGGTACTCCTGGCAGTGGATTTGGACCAAGTGGGGAAGGATATTTTCGTTTGACTGGTTTTGGAAAAAAAGAGGATACTATAGAAGCTATAGAAAGAATAAAAAAATTATAATTAATAAAACAATTATTTAAATTAGTTGTAAGAAAATTTAAAATAATGTATAATAAGTCCAATAAAAATACTTAGGAGAGAAAGGCACATGGAAAATTTATTAAAGTTTGAAAAGTTTAGAGAAAAGTATAAAGAATTTTGGTATAATAGCTATTTATCAAGCGAAGATGAAAAAGCTATATATTTAGAGTACGAATTTGAAATACCAAAACTTACAAAATTTCATGCTAAAATTAGCATAGATAAAAAAGAATTTAATTTTAAGAGTATAAATACAGAAGCCACACAAAATATCATATTTAATATAGGTCTAATTGAATTAATTAGTTATTGGAAATGCACGTGCTCACCAAAAGTAGTTATTAAATGTGGATATTTAAATGAAGAACAAAAAAGATGGTGGAAAAAACTTTATTTTTATGGTCTTGGAGAACTATTTTATAGAAATGAAATAAAAACAGATATACAAAGCTTTATGGAAATAGAGTGCACACATAAAAAAAGTGAATTTAATTATAACACATCACTGGATGATTACAGCGGATATATTGTACCTATAGGTGGCGGAAAAGATTCTGTTGTAACTTTAGAAGTTTTAAAACAAAACAAACAAGAATATTATGGGCTTATTATTAATCCAAAGCCTGTAACTTTAAAATGTGCTGAAATTGCAGGATTAGAAGATAACAGTATTATAGAAGTTCATAGAAAAATAGATAAAAACTTAATAGATTTAAATGAAAAAGAATATATAAATGGTCACACACCTTTTTCTGCAATGCTAGCATTTGTTTCATATTTAGTAGCACATTTGTTATCAAAAAAATATATTGCATTATCAAATGAAGTAAGCAGCAATGAAGCAAATGTAATGGGAGAAAAAATCAATCACCAATATTCTAAAAGCTATGAATTTGAGTGTGATTTTGAAAATTATGCTAATAAATATTTGAAAGTTCCAGTTAAATATTTTAGCTTTTTAAGACCTCTTAATGAACTTCAAATAGCAAAAGTATTTTCAAAATATGAAAAATATCATCAGACTTTTAAAAGCTGCAATGTGGGTAGCAAAGAAAAAGAGTGGAAATGGTGTTGCAAGTGTGCAAAATGCCTATTTGCATTTACTATATTAAGTCCATATTTGTATAAGGAAAAGCTAGTATCTATTTTTGGTACAGATATGTTTGAGAATAAAGAATTATTAAATATATTCTTAGAATTAAGTGGAAAAAGTAAAACGAAGCCATTTGATTGTGTTGGAACATTTGAAGAAGTGAATTTTGCAATAAGTAGAACAATACAAAATCTTGAAAGAGCAGGTCAAAAGTTACCATATTTATTGCAATATTACAAAAATCATTATAAATTAGTTGATATAACAAATGACATTACCAAAAGATATAATGAAGAAAATAATTTAACAAATAAGCAAAACGAAATGCTAAGAAAAGAGGTATTTTCTGGTGATTAATGATTTGGTAAAATATTTAAAAGGCAAAAAAATTATAATATTAGGTTTTGGTAGAGAAGGCAAATCTACATACAAGCTTATTAGAAAATATTTGAAAGAACAGACAATATATATAGCAGACCAAAAAGAAAAAACTGATTTTTTAGAAAATGATAAAAATGCAGTTTATATAGGTGGAGAAGTCTATCTGAAAAATTTAGAAGAATATGATTTAATAATTAAAACTCCAGGAATATCTTTTGTAGGAATTGATACAAGTAAATATATTCATAAAATCAAATCACAATTAGAGCTATTGCTAGAATTTTTTAATGTGTTTACAATAGGAGTTACAGGAACAAAGGGAAAGAGCACAACAAGTTCATTAATTTATACAATTTTAAAAGAGCAAAATATAAAAACGATGCTACTTGGCAACATTGGAACACCTGCATTTGACTATATTGATAAAATAGATGAAGAAACAGTGCTTGTACTAGAAATGTCTTCACATCAATTGGAATACATGAACTTATGCCCAAATATTGCAATTTTATTAAATATCTACCCAGAACATTTAGATCATTATGCTTCTTTTGAGGAATATGCACAGGCAAAATGTAATATATTTAAAAATCAAAAAGGAGCAGATTATTTTATATATAATTTAGATAATGAGATTTTACAAAAACTTGTAAACTCTCCAAAGGCAAAAGCATATGGCGTTAGCTTAAAAGAAAATGGAGATATATGTATAAAAAATAATTATGTGTATTTTAAAGAAAAACCTATTTATAATATAAAATCACCACGAAAACTACTAGGTGAATATAATTTAAATAATATTATGTTTGCACTTGGGGTTTCTCAAATTTTAAAATTAGACCTAGATAAAACTATTAAATCAATTCAAAATTTTGAGCCATTACATCATAGGTTGGAATTTGTTGGAAAGTACAATGATATATCATATTATGATAATAGCATTGGAACAATACCAATGGCAACAATGGAAGCAGTTAAAGTACTAAAAAATGTTGATACACTAATTATTGGTGGAATGGATAGGGGACTAGATTATACGGAATTTATTGAGTTTTTAAATAAAAGCAATATAACAAATGTCATTTGTATGCCAAAAACTGGACATGACATTGCAAGAAAACTAAAAAAAGAAAAAGTTTATAGAGTAGAAACTATGGAAGAAGCGGTAAAGATAGCTAAAAAAGTAACAAGTAAAGGTAAAAGCTGTTTGTTATCACCAGCAGCTGCAAGTTATGGCTTTTTTAAGAACTTTGAAGAAAAGGGAAATATTTATCAAGAACTTGTTAGAAAAACGGCAAATTAAGGAGTAAATTATGAAAAAAATTATTTATATATGCGGAATATTAGCATTAGTAATGGTCTTAATATTAAATATATTATTTACAGCCAATTTAGACGCATCAGAACATATTACAATTAGTTTTAATAGCATAATATATATTATATTTCTTGCATTGCTTGCAGGAGCAATATTTTACATAGCACATATTTTGGACAAGCACTTATATAATGAAGAAACTGAAAAGAAAAAGAAAATAAGAAAAGCACTATTAATTGTCTCAATGGCAATTTATATAATATTTATGATATGCTGGGTGGTATTTGTAAGGCCTGCAGTAGTGGGAGACCAAATTCATGCAGCAAACCTAGCACAAACCTTTTTTAGAGGAAACTTAGAAGAATTTTTGCCAAATATGACATATGCAGGAATTCCACTAAGTGAGTATATGCAAGCATATCATCAGCAAATTTCATTATCATTTGTTTTTAGCCTTTTCTTTAGAATTATACATTTTGATACACTTGAAGTATTAAGAGTATTAAATATTTTAGCAAATATTTTAATTGTATTTTCAATATATAAAATAGGTGTGCAATTATCTAAAAAATATAGGATAAATAAAATATTACTATTTATTTTAATACTTACATTTATATCATTACCAATGCTTTCAACATTTATATATGGAGATATACCAAGTCTAGCACTATGCCTTCTTTCAGTATATTTTATGATGAGATATACGGAAACAAAAAAATGGCAATACCCAATATTTGCTTCACTTTTAACAATGCTAGCATATATGATGAGGATGAATAGTCTAATATTTATTATTGCAACAGTAATATACTTATTATTAAACTTATTTAAAGGAATTACTAAAAAGCCATTGAAGGAAAGTTTGCTTGCAACAGCTATAATTATCATGTACATAGTTATTTCCATATTTCCAGCTTCACTTATAAAAAACTATTATTTAGCAAAATATAATTTAGATAGCCAAAAAGAATATCCAAACATTAGCTACTTTTTAATGGCAATGGAAGAAGGACCAAGAGCAAATGGCTGGTATAATGAAGCAATAGGAGAATATGCACTAAAAAATACAGAAGCAGCAAAACAGGAATATCCAGAAAGAATAAAACAAAGGCTAACATATTTTTTGCAAAACCCAGGTTATACATTTGAATTTTATATAAATAAAATTGCATCAATGTGGACGGAAAATACATATTCAGCAGTAAGAAACAACATGACAGGTGAAAACAATAATCAACTAGAAAACATGATAGAACCATTAACATTTTATCAAAAAGCATTGTTAATTTTAATGTGCACCTGTGCGTTAATTGTTTTAATTAAAAACAGAAAAAATCTTTCACTAGAATTAGTATTTTTGCTTACAATATTTATAGGTGGATTTGCATTTCATATTTTATGGGAAGCAAAATCAAGATACATAATACCATACATAGTAGTACTAATTCCGATTGTGACAGTAATTAGTTGTCATAGAGATATTACGAAAACAATAAAGTAAAAATAGTGAAAACAAAAAAATAACAACACAAAAAGTATACAAAATTTATTTTAAATAAAGGGCTGATACTTGCATTTTTTAGCAAAATATGTTAATATATTAATGTGCAAAAAAGCACAGGCTACCTTTTACTTAGTCTAAGGCAACAAAAACTCCAACTTAGGCTCAGTTAAAGGCAAATTGAAAAAAAGGAGGAAAAAATTATGACAAAAGAAAGAAAACAAGAAATCATTGAAACTTATAGAAGGGACGAAAAAGATACTGGTTCACCAGAAGTGCAAATCGCTCTTTTAACAGAAAGAATTAATGAATTAACTACACATTTAAAAGTTCATGTGAAAGATAATCACTCAAGGAGAGGACTTTTAAAAATGGTAGGTGCTAGAAGAAACCTACTTAACTATTTAGCTAAAAAAGATATCCAAAGATACAGAGATATTGTTGAAAAACTAGGCTTAAGAAAATAGTGTAATTCAAAATGGGCATTTCACAACTTTAAAATGCCCATTTTTCCAAGTTTTTTGAAATATTTAAATAAAGTAATTTATTGAACAAAATTTGGACAAACTAAAATAAGTATTTAGACAATATTAAAATTAGAAAGTAGCTTGTATTATAAGCTATTAAAAGCAAAAAATAGCTCATAATAGAGGTTACGCTAATTTTGTATTGTTTTAAATAAATTTAAAATAATTGTAGAAAGGAAGAAAGATATGTTTAAAACTTATGAAACAGAATTAGCAGGAAGAAAGCTAACAATTGAAACAGGAAAAATTGCAGAACTTGCAAACGGTAGCGTTGTAGTACGCTATGGAGACACTGTTGTTATGGTAAATGTAACAGCAACAAAAGAACCAAAAGAAGGAATTGACTTTTTCCCATTATCAGTAGATTATGAGGAAAAACTATATGCAGTTGGTAAAATTCCAGGAGGATTTAATAAAAGAGAAGGAAAACCAGCAGATAAGGCGATACTAACTTCAAGGGCAATAGATAGGCCATTAAGACCATTATTCCCAAAAGATTTTAGAAATGATACTTGTGTTGTAGCAACAGTATTATCTGTAGAACCAGACAACAGCCCGGAAGTTTGTGCCATGATTGGTGCTTCTGCTGCACTTTCAATATCAGATATTCCATTTGGAGGACCAACAGCAGCTGTAAATGTTGGATATGTGGATGATAAAATTATTATTAACCCAACATTGGAACAAAGAGAAAAAAGCAGACTAAACCTAACAGTAGCAGGAACTTTAGAAAAAATTACTATGATTGAAGCTGGTGCAGATGAAATACCAAATGAAACAATGCTAGAAGCAATTAAGCAAGCACATGTGGAAATTAAGAAAATTTGTAATTTTATTTCTGATATTAAAGCAGAAATTGGAAAACCTAAATTTGAATATAAATCATTTGCAACAGATCCAGAAGTGTATGCAGAAGTAAAAGAGAACTTTGAAGAAAGAATGTATCAAGATGTACAAGCTACAGATAAGACTGTAAGAGATGCAAATATGGAAAAAATTGCAGAAGATATTACAAACTATTTTGTGGAAAAATATGGAGAAGAAGAAGCCGAAGAAAAGGCTACAGCAATCGCAGACAGTATACACGACCTAGAAAAAGCATGTGTTAGAAAAATGATTTTAGAAGAACACAAACGTCCAGATGGCAGAAAAATAGATGAAATTAGACCTTTGACATGCGAAGTTGGTGTGCTTCCAAGAGTACATGGTAGTGCAATATTTACAAGAGGTCAAACTCAAGTTATGTCAGTTGTAACATTGGGAATGAAAAGTGAAGAACAAATACTTGATGGACTAGATGAAGAAACTTCAAAAAGATATATGCACCAATATAATTTCCCACCATATAGTGTTGGTGAAGCTCGTACTTCAAGAGGACCAGGAAGAAGGGAAGTTGGTCATGGAGCTTTAGCAGAAAAAGCATTAGTACCAGTAATTCCTTCAGAAGATGAATTTCCATATGCAATCCGTGTTGTATCAGAAGTACTTTCTTCTAATGGTTCAACCTCACAAGCAAGTATATGTGGTAGCACACTTGCTTTAATGGATGCAGGAGTTCCTATAAAAAAACCAGTAGCAGGTATTTCAACAGGGTTAGTAACAGATAAAAATGACCCAAGCAAATACATTATGCTTACTGATATTCAAGGAATTGAAGACTTCTTTGGAGATATGGACTTTAAAGTTGGTGGAACTAAAGACGGAATTACTGCTATACAAGTAGACATTAAAATAGACGGACTAACATATGATATAATCAAGGAGGCTTTTGAAAGAACAAAAGTGGCACGAGATTATATTTTAGATAATGTTATGTTACCAGTTATTAGTAAACCAAGAGAAGATATTTCAAAATATGCACCAAAAATAATGACAACTATAATCAGTGTAGATAAAATAAAAGATGTCATTGGACCTAGCGGAAAAATGATTAATAAAATTATAGAAGCAACTGGTGTTAAAATTGATATTGAAGATGACGGCAAAGTATTTGTTTATGGAGAAGATACTAAAAACTGTGAAAAAGCAATGGATATGATTTTAGATGTAGCAAAAGTAATTGAAGTAGGCAACATTTATACAGGAACAGTAACAAGAATTATGCCTTTTGGAGCATTTATAGACCTAGGTGGAGGAAATGAAGGATTATTGCACATCTCTAAAATTTCAAGCAGAAGAGTTGAAAAAGTAGAGGATGTTTTAAATGTAGGTGATGAAGTTACAGTTAAAGTATCTGAAATTGATGAACAAGGCAGAATTAACCTAAATATGAAGGATTTAGAAGCAAGTGCTAATTAATTATTAAGAATTGCTTAAAATTTATAATAAAAGTTGCAAAAAAATAAATAGAATAGTATAATTATTATTGTGAAGTTTCAAAAGCAAAAATAATATATTAAGGAGATAAAAAAATGGAGTATCTATACATTGTACAACAAGCATTAGTATGGGTTATAACAATATTTTGGCTATATCAATTAGTTATTAGTGTTTGCTCATTAATAAAACTAAAAGATAAACCAATGCTAGTTAACAAAAAACATCGTTTTATGGCTATAATACCAGCCCATAACGAAGAAAATGTAGTAGAAGAATTAATTAAAAGCTTAAAAGCACAAGATTATCCAAAAGATTTATACGATATTTATGTTATTGCAGATAACTGCACAGATAAAACTGCAGAAGTAGCAAGAAAAGCAGGAGCAATTGTGTATGAAAGATTTGACCCTACAAAGAAAACAAAAGGATATGCTTTAAATTGGTTCTTAAAACAAAAAATAGAAGAAGATGCACAATATGATGCATTTTGCATATTTGATGCAGACAATATTGTAGATAAAAACTTTATTAAAAACATGAACAAAAAACTATGCCAAGGTGAAGAAGTAGTTCAGGGTTACAGAGATATTAAAAATCCTACAGACAACTGGATTACAGCAGGATATGCAATATTCTACTGGACAATGAACCGTTTCTATCATTTGGCAAGATATAACATAGGACTTTCACCATTAATAAATGGTACTGGTTTTATGGTTAAATTTGATTTAGTAAAACCAAATGGATGGGACACAAAAACTTTAACAGAGGATATAGAATTTTCGCTAAAAACTATCATTAAAGGAAAGAAACTAGGTTGGGCAACAGATGCAATTGTATATGATGAGCAACCACTAGGATTTGTGCAAAGTTGGAAACAAAGAAGTAGATGGACAGTGGGACATATTCAATGTATTAAAGAATATACTAAGCCATTAGCATATTCTGTAAAAGAACATAAAAGTTTAGTAAATTTAGATGGCTTTTTATACATTGTTGGTAGTATTCCAATGTTTGTAGCAACAATTGCGTTATTAATTTTAAACTTTATTATGTATGCAGGAAATGGAATGACAAATGTAGAATTAATTATAAATATTTTAAGATATGTAATTCCTACTTTCCTATTACCAATTGGTACAGCAGTACTTATTATGTGGTTAGATAAAAGACCAATCAAACCAATGATTAAGGGACTACTATGTTATCCATTATTCTTAGGTTCATGGCTATTAATAAACTTCAAATGCTTATTTAAACGTGATACTACATGGGATAAAATAGAGCATGTTAGAAAAATAGATATTCAAGAAGTTAGAGGAATTGCTACTGAAAAAGTAGAAAACTAAGATAAAATAAAAGGGCACAAAGTTAAGGTTTCTTAATTCTGTGCTCTTTTTAAAGTAGTGAGTTATGAGCTAAGAGAAGTGAGCTAATCGGAATTTAAATTTTAGAATTAAGAGATTTAGGCGTAAGGGCAATAATAGGACGACAACAAAGAAATTTAGAATGATTTGGAGTAATAAAATGAATAAAACATTAAAGAGGGTTTTTATGATATTTTTAATTATTATATTTATAATTTTATTAATTGTATTGGGGCTTAATTTTTATGTAATGGGAACAACAAAAGGTAGAATTTTAACAGAAGAAGAAGCAAATAAACTAGAAGATGTGGACTGTATACTAGTTTTAGGTGCAGGCATTTGGGGAGATAAACCAAGCCCAATGCTAGAAGATAGACTATTACAAGGAATCTCACTATATGAAAATGGTGCATCAAATAAAATTATTATGAGTGGTGACCATAGCAAAGAAGATTATGACGAAGTAACTGTAATGAAAAAATTTGCTATCGACAGAAATGTAAAATCAGAAGATATTTTTATGGACCATGCTGGGCTTTCTACATATGAGAGCATGTATAGGGCAAAAGAAATTTTTCAGGCTAAAAAAATTATAGTGGTAACACAAAAATATCATATGTACCGCGCATTATACATTGCAGACCAATTAGGATTAGAAGCATATGGAGTGAATTCGGACCCAAGAGAATATGGTGGACAGCTTTTTAGAGAAATAAGAGAAATTTTTGCAAGGGACAAAGACTTAATACAATGCATTATAAAGCCAGAACCTACATTTTTAGGAGAAACTATTCCGGTTAGTGGTAATGGAGATATAACAAATGATAAATAAAAGTGTTGAGAAATAATGTAAGGTATGATAAAATGTGAAAAGTTTGATGAAGAAAAAGGAGAATTAAAGTGCAAAAAGAAAAAATAGCAAAATATTCACATATAGCAATAATAATTTTAGGAATTATATTTATTTCAATACCAATATTTCACCAAAATATTTGGTTTGACGAAAGTTATACATTAGGAATTGTAAGCAAAAGCTTTTCAGATATTTGGAATATTGGTAGTAATGATGTGCACCCAATACTATATTATTGGATGTTACATATAATATATTTAATTTTTGGTTCAAATATATACATATATCGTATTTTTTCAATGATACCAGTTGCAATATTAGCAATACTAGGCTATACCCATATCAAAAAAGACTTTGGAGAAAAAGTAGGATTTTTATTTTCATTTTTAACACTCTTCTTACCAATAAGCTCTGTGTATTCAGGCGAAATCAGGATGTACACATGGGCAATGTTATTTGTTAGCATAATGTCAATTTATGCATATAGAATTTATAGACAAGTAAAAAATAATGAAAGAAAAATAAAAATAAAAAACTGGGCTATATTCGGAGTTTTTAGTTTGGCATCATGTTATACTCATTATTATGGTTTAGCAACAGCAGGTGTTATAAATGTACTATTATTCATTTATTTAATAATTAAATCTATAAAAGAACATAAAAAAGATAGAACAAATAAAATATATACATTTGATTTAAAATGTTTTACAATAACAGCAATAATTCAAGTACTTCTATACTTACCATGGTTTATGGTAGCAGTAGTAAAACAAATTGAAGGTATGTCAAACGGTTTTTGGATACCTGGACCATCCTTAGCGGGGTTCTTACAAATTTTCATATTTCAGTTTACAGGCAATTTGGATATTTTGTTTATTAGTGAGCCGATTGCTATTACTTTTGGAGCGCTAATATCAATTTATGCCATTTATAGCATGATAAGAGCAATTAAAGAGAATAAAAAGAAAAAAGAAAAATATACTAATATAGCAGGAACTTGGGCAATTGGAATATATTTTATTGTTATGATATGCATACTTATAATTTCAATAATAAAGCCAATTTTGTATGCAAGATATTTCCTGAATTTAACAGGTTTATTTATATTCTTCATAGCATTTTTTATGGCAAAGGGTGGAAGAAAAATTTTGACAACTATATTAAGCATTGTTATACTTATTGTATCAATGTATATAAACTACAATGTCTCAAAAATGAACTATGACGAATCAAACACAAAGCCACTAGAATATGTTAAACAGGATTTGCAAGAAGGAGATATAATCTTATTTGGAAATGAAGGCAGTGGATTTGTGCTTAGTATGCAATTAATAGATGTGCCAAATTGTTTTTATGATAGAGAGCATTGGAACGTAGAGCCAGCATATGAGGCTTTTGGAAAAGATATGTTAACAATTAAAACATTGGAGCCATTAGATGATTATAAAGGCAGAATTTGGATTGTAAATGCAGGAAGCTATGCCATTTATGACGAATTTGTACAAAGATATGGGGAAGAAAACATTAATTTAATTAAAAGAGAAGGATTTTCTGCAAAATATCATGAATACCAATACACAATTGCATTAATTGAAAAGGAGTGAAAAAATTGCAACTTTTTAACATTAACACTTTAAGTCTAAATCCAGGAGAAGAAATAAAGGTGTATGCTTTTATTGGTCCATCAGGTACTGGTAAAAGCTATAGGGCACAACTTGTAGCAAGTGAGCACCATATAGATTATATAATTGATGATGGGTTATTAATAAACGAAAATGATGTGATTGCTGGAACTTCAGCTAAAAAAGCTCCTACAAAAGTAGAAACAGTTAGAAAAGCAATATTTATAAACGAAAAAGAAAGAAATGAAATGAAAAAAGCCATAAGAAAATGTAAACCAAAATCTATTTTGATTTTGGGTACTTCTGATGGTATGGTTGACAAAATTGCAGAAAATTTAGGACTTCCAAAACCAAGTGAAAGAATTTACATACAAGATGTCGCAACAGAAGCGGAAATGGAAACAGCAAAAAGAATTCGTACAACACAGGGAAAACATGTAATACCAGTTCCAACTTTTGAAATTAAAAAAGATTTTTCAGGATATATATTAGACCCATTGCAAATATTTAAATTTAAGGGAAAAGGCAATGCACCATATATGACGGAAAAATCAATAATAAGACCTACATTTAGCTATTTGGGTAATTTTACAATATCAGATACAGTATTTAGGCAAATTGCAGAATATTTAGCAAAAAAATCTGAAGCAATATATAAGTTAATGAGAATTAGAGTTGAAAGCACTCCAGAAGGACCAAATATATATATGGAAGTATCAATAAATTATGGATACAATATTTTAACAACATTAAGAGAATTCAAAGAAAAAATAAAAAAGGAAATTGAAAAACTAACAACAATGAACGTGCAGCAAGTAACCATTGTGGCTAAGGGAATTCATATGCCGGATGAGAGGTGAGAAGTGAGAGGTGAGAATTGAGAAGTTGGAGGGTAGAGATATGTCATTTGTTGTAGCAATAGATGGACCAGCAGGAACTGGAAAAGGAACAATAGCAAAATTAATAGCACAGGAATTAAACCTTGTTAACATTGACACAGGTGCAATGTACCGTAGCATAACATTAGAAGCTATTAGACAAGGAATTAATTCTATAGAAGAAAAAGAAAAATTAATTGAAATTGCTAAAAATATAAAAATAGAAATGACAAATAATAATGGAGAGCAAGAAATATTTTTAAATGGAGAAAATGTAAGCAAAGAAATACGAAGCACAGAAGTATCAGGTTTTGTATCACAAGTTTCTTCAATACCAGAAATACGAGAATTAATGGTAAATTTGCAAAGAAAAATGGCAGAAGGTAGAGATGTTATAATGGAAGGTAGAGACATTACAACAGTAGTATTTCCAAATGCAAATGTAAAAATATATTTAGATGCAGATGTAGCAGAAAGAGCAAAAAGAAGATATAAAGAAAACAAAGAAAAGGGGATGCAGGCTACGTTTGAAGAAACATTGGAAGCAATGAAAAAGCGCGACCATAACGATATGCATAAACCAGTAGGAGCATTAAAAATTGCAGAAGATGCAATAGTTGTAGACACAACAAACATGACAATAGACGAAGTAAAGGAAAAAGTAAAAGAAATTATCACAAAATGTTGATTTTTGAGACAAGTTGGTATAAAATTTATTTAATTTGTATGTAATAATATTATAAAAAATTTAAGGGGCTAATCAAAATGGTTGAAATCATTAAAAAAAATAAAAACTTATTACTTGTAATATTTGATATTGCTATCATTATTGCATGTTATTTGGTTTCTATTTTTTTCCTAAGTATAAACATAACAGACGATTATATAACTCTTATTAAAGAACTTGCAATTGCAGTAGTAACTTATGAAATATTTTTAAATATCTTTCAGATGTATAGAAATATGATGAGATATGAGGTTGGAAAGGATTATGTAAAATATATAATAAGTTCAATTATAGCAATAATAATATTAAGTATTTTAGCTTTAACTTTTCATTTCAAATATTTAGATATAAAATTAAACATATTAGCAGGAGTTTTAACTGCTGGCATGTTTGTTATGTATCGTTTGGCAGGCCGTTCAATTCTAGCAAGAAAAATGAAAAAATTCGAAAAAAAAACAGGAAAAGATACCAATAAAAAGGTTAGCAACCTTTTAATAATTGGAGCTGGTATGGGAGCAAGAGAAATTATAATTGCTATCCAAAACTCCATGAAAGATGAATACAATATAGTTGGCATTATAGATGACAATATAAGTAAATTAAATAGATATATTTTGGGAGTAAAAGTACTTGGAACAAGATATGATATTACTAAAATAGTGCAAGAAAAAGAAGTTGACATTATATTTTTTGCAATAAATAAAATTGATGCAATAAATAGAAGAAAAATATTAGAAATTTGCCAGGAAACAGGAGTTAAAACAAGAGTATTACCAACTACAGAAGAAGTGATTACCAAACAAGGGGCTATAAATAGTCTAAGAGATGTACAAATAGAAGACTTACTTGGAAGAGAGCCTATACAATTAGATAATAAAAATATCCACTCATTAATTAAAGGACAAACTGTATTAGTTACTGGTGGTGGTGGTTCAATTGGTTCAGAACTTTGTAGGCAAATAATAAAATATAATCCAGAAAGACTAATAATTTTAGACATTTACGAAAATAATCTTTATGATATAGAAATGGAATTAAAAGGAGATTTTCCTAAAGCACATATCGAAGCAGTAGTAGGAAGCGTTCGTGATAAATCACGATTAAACGAAGTGTTTGAAAAATATAAGCCTGAATTGGTATTCCATGCAGCTGCACATAAACATGTACCTTTGATGGAAAACAATCCATTAGAGGCAATAAAAAACAATGTGTTTGGAACATATAATGTGGTAAATTGTGCAGATGAATATAGAGTAGAAAAATTTGTACTTATTTCAACAGATAAAGCTGTCAACCCAACAAATATAATGGGTGCATCTAAAAGAATGTGTGAAATGATTGTACAAGCTAAAAACAAAGTTAGCAAAACAGACTATGTGGCAGTAAGATTTGGAAATGTATTAGGTAGCAACGGCTCGGTAATACCACTATTTAAAAAACAAATAGAAAAAGGCGGACCGGTTACAGTTACACATAAAGATATTACAAGATTTTTTATGACAATTCCAGAGGCAGTACAACTTATTTTGCAGGCGGTTACCTATGCAAAAGGTGGAGAAATATTTGTACTAGACATGGGAGAACCTGTTAAAATTTATGATTTGGCAGTTAGCTTAATCAAGCTATTAGGATATGAGCCGAATGTTGATATACCCATACAAATTACAGGATTAAGACCAGGAGAAAAACTATATGAAGAAATACTAATGGAAGAAGAAGGACTTCAAGCTACTAAGCATAATAAAATATTTGTAAGTAAACCTATGCACTTAGAAATGAACGAATTAGACGCAAAATTGGCTGTACTAGGAAAATTACAATATGATGAAAATTACTCAAGAGAACATGTAAAAGAAATTATGAAAAGTGTAGTGCCAACATATAAAAATCCTGAAGAAATAAATGGAGAAAAAACGAAAGGAAAGTGACAATAAATGAATTCAAAAATGAATATACCATTTTCACCACCAGATATAGGAGAAAAAGAAATAGAGGAAGTTATTGATACTTTAAAATCTGGCTGGATTACGACTGGACCTAAAACTAAAAAATTTGAAAATGAAATAGCTAAACTATGCCATACTGAAAAGGCGGTTTGTTTAAACTCAGCCACAGCAGCATTAGAGATGACACTTAGAGTATTAGGTATAGGTGAAGGAGATGAAATTATTACTTCTAGCTATACATATACAGCATCTGCTAGTCCTATTGTACATGTTGGTGCTAAAGTGGTTTTAGTTGATATACAAAAAGGCTCATTAGAAATGGATTATGAGCAATTAGCAAATGCAATTACTGAAAAAACAAAAGTAATTATTCCTGTTGATGTGGCTGGAATTTTGTGTGATTACGATAAAATTTTTAAGATTGTAGAAGAAAAGAAAAAATTATTTAAACCAAGTAATGAAATTCAAAAATTATATAATAGAGTCTTAATTGTGGCTGATTGTGCCCATGGAATAGGTGCAAGTCAAAACGGAAAAATGGCTGGCGAATTGGCTGATTTCACAACATTTTCTTTTCATGCTGTTAAGAATCTAACAACATCAGAAGGTGGAGCGGCAGTTTGGAAAAATAAAGATGGTTTGGACAATGAAGCAATTTATAAACAATATCAATTATTATCTTTACATGGTCAAACAAAAGATGCTTTGCACAAAAATGGTTTGGGAAATTGGGAATACGACATTGTAGCTCCATATTATAAGTGTAATATGACTGACATTATGGCAGCTATTGGATTAGCTCAGATAAAAAGATATCCACGGACTTTTGGAAAGAAGACAAGAAATTATAAAAAAATATAATGATGCTTTTAAAGATTTGCCAGTGCTTCCATTAAATCATAAAGATGATAACCATGTATCTTCGGGTCATTTATATATTATAAGGATAAAAAATATTACAGAAGAGCAAAGAAATGAAATTATTGTCAAAATGGCAGAAAAAGGTATTGCATGCAATGTACATTATAAGCCATTACCAATGCTTACCGCATATAAAAATTTAGGATTTAATATAAAAGATTATCCGAATTCGTATGGATTTTATAAAAACGAAATAACTTTACCTTTATATAGTAGGCTTACAAATGAAGAAGTAGATTATATTATTGAAAACTTTACAAAAATTATAGGAGAGTATACTCTATGATTTTAAAAAAATACAATGACTTGCCAGAAAATATGAAGAATGATAAGGTAAAAGAATATTATGATATATTATCAAGAAAAAAAGTAAATCTATTTCTAAAAAGATTTTTTGATATTATGATGTCATTAATTTTATTAATAATTCTATCTCCAATATTTATTATATTAGCAATTTGGATTAAGTTGGACTCTAAAGGCCCAGTATTTTATAAGCAAGAGAGAATTACTACTTATGGAAAAGTTTTTAAAATATTTAAATTTAGAACTATGGTACAGGATGCAGATAAGAAAGGAAGTTTAATAACAATAGGTGAGGATCCAAGAATTACTAGAATTGGAAATAAAATTAGAAAATGTAGATTGGATGAAATTCCACAACTTATTAATATTTTAAAAGGTGACATGTCTTTTGTAGGGACAAGACCAGAAGTGCCAAAATATGTAGAAAAATATACTGACGAAATGAAAGCAACACTTTTAATGCCAGCAGGTGTTACTTCAAAAGCAAGTATTGAATATAAAGACGAAGATGAAATTATTAATAAATATTTAAGCAAAGGTGAAAAGTTAGACGATATCTATCTTAATAAAGTTCTACCAAAGAAGATGAAATGGAATTTGGAGTATATGGCAAAATTTAATATATTAGAAGATTTGAAAATTATGATAAATACTTTAATGAAAGTAATGAAATAAAGGAGGAAATGTTATGAAATATGCACTAATAGGATGTGGAAGAATTGCACCAAATCATTTAGAAGCAGCAGTAAACAACAAATTAGAGATTGTGGGGATTTGTGATATTGTACCAAATCATATGAACATTTTATTAGAAAAAGTAGGTATGCAAGATGCAAACCTAAAACAATATACAGATTACCATGAAATGCTAGAAAAGGAAAAACCAGAATTAGTTGCGATAGCAACAGAAAGTGGAGAACATGCAAGAATTGCACTTGATTGCTTAGATGCGGGTTGCAACTTAATTATAGAAAAACCAATTGCACTATCTTTAGAAGATGCAGACAAAATTATTGAAAAATCTAAAGAAAAAGGCCTAGTTGTTTGTGCTAATCATCAAAATAGATTTAATAAGTCAATTCAAAAAATTAGAGAAGCTGTAGAAGATGGCGACTTTGGAAAAATGCTATATGGAACAGCACATATTAGATGGAACAGAGGTAAAGATTACTATACTCAAGCACCATGGAGAGGAACTTGGGCTCAAGATGGTGGAGCATTAATGAACCAATGTATACATAATATTGATTTGTTGAGATGGATGATGGGAGATGAAGTAACTGAAGTTTGTGCTTATACAGATAACCTAAACCATGATTATATTCAAGCAGAAGATTTAGGTATTGCCATTGTTAAATTTAAAAATGGTTCATATGGAATTATTGAAGGAACAACTGACGTTTACCCTAAAAATCTAGAAGAAACCTTATATTTATTTGGTCAAAAAGGTACTGTAAAAGCTGGTGGAAAATCAGTTAATATCATTGAAGAATGGATATTTGATAAAGACGAAGACGCAGAAAAAATCAAAGAAGAAAATAGTGAAATGCCTAAAAATATTTATGGATTTGGACATACTCCACTATACAAAAATGTTATAGAAGCAATTGAAAACCATACAAAACCATTGGTAGATGCGGAAGCTGGAAAAAGAGCATTAGAAATGGTACTTGCTATATATAAATCTGCAGCAGAAGGTAGACCAGTAAAACTACCACTAGATAAATGCTCAACAATGGATTTTGTAGGAAGATTTGATAAATAAAGAGGAGATAAAAACATGGAATTTATTGATTTAAAAACACAATATGCTAGATTAAAAGACAAAATTGATAAGAATATTGAAAATGTAATAAGTAATGCTCATTTTATTAGTGGACCAGAAGTAAAAGAATTAGAAGAAAAACTTGCAAGTTATGTGGGTAGAAAATACTGTGTAAGTTGTGCAAACGGAACAGATGCATTAACTCTTGCAATGAGAGTATTAAATGTAAAACCAGGTGATGCTGTATTTGTACCAACATTTACATTTTATTCTACTTCTGAGGTAGTATCACTAGAAGGTGCAACACCAATATTTGTAGATGTGGATGAAAGAACATTTAACATTGATGCTGTAAAACTAGAAAAGGCAATTAAAATGGTAATTGAAGAAGGAAAATTAAATCCAAAAGCAGTTATTCCAGTAGATTTATTTGGACAAGTTGCTAATTTTCCAGAAATATTAAAAATTGCTGAAAAATATAACTTAAAAGTAGTAGAAGATGGAGCACAAGGATTTGGTGGAGAAATTAATGGTAAAAAAGCATGCTCATTTGGAGATATATCTACAACATCATTTTTCCCTGCAAAACCATTAGGTTGCTATGGAGATGGTGGAGCAGTATTTACTGATGATGAAGAAATTTATAATGAACTACTATCATTAAGAGTACACGGAAAAGGCTCATTTAAATACGAAAATGTACGAGTTGGATATAATTCTAGACTAGATACAATACAAGCAGCTATTTTACTACCAAAATTAGAAGCTTTTGAAGAATATGAGCTGGAAAATAGAAATAAAGTAGCAAAAAAATACACAGAAGAATTAAAAGACATAGTAAAAACCCCAGTAGTTCCAGAAGGATATGTAAGCAGCTGGGCACAGTATACTTTAATATTAGAAAACGCTGAAGAAAGAAGTTATGTGCAAGAAAAACTAAAAGAAGTGGGAATACCAACAATGGTATATTATCCAATACCTTTACATAAACAAAAAGTATATCAAGGATATGACTTTAATCTAGAAGATTTAAAAATATCAGAAAATTTATGTGACTGCGTTTTAAGTATACCAATGCATCCATACTTAGAAGATGAACAAGTAAAAACAGTTTGTGATGCTGTAAAAAAAGCTATTATTGAATACAGAAAATAAAGGAGAAAAAATGGAACAAAAAAACTATTTTGTGCATGAATCTAGCTATGTAGACGAGCCAGCTGACATTGGGGAAGGTACAAAAATTTGGCACTTTTCACATATTATGCAAAATTGTAAAATAGGAAAAAACTGTAACATTGGGCAAAATGTAGTAATATCTCCAGACGTAGTTTTAGGAAATGGAGTAAAAGTTCAAAATAACGTTTCTGTATATACAGGTGTTATTTGTGAAGATGACGTGTTTTTGGGACCATCTTGCGTATTTACAAATGTAATCAATCCAAGAAGTTTTATTTCCAGAAAAGATGAATACAGAAAAACAATTATAGGTAAAGGGGCATCCATTGGTGCAAATGCAACAATTGTGTGTGGACACAATATTGGAAAATATGCATTTGTTGCAGCAGGAGCAGTAGTAACAAAGGATATTCCAGATTATGCACTAGTTATGGGAAATCCTGCAAGAGTAAAAAACTATGTATGCCAATGTTCAGAAAAAATGCAATTTAAAAATAATGAATTTACTTGCCAAAAATGTGGTAGAAAGTATATAATAGAAAATGATATTGTAAAAGAAATATAAAGAAAGAAGGATAAAAAAATGGGAATGAAGGAAAATTTGTCAAAAAAAATTGATAGTAAAGAAATTGTTGTAGGAGTTGTAGGATTAGGATATGTTGGTTTACCACTTGCTGTTGAAAAAGCAAAAGCAGGATTTAAAACAATTGGATTTGATGTACAAGAATCAAAAGTAAACATGGTAAATGAAGGACATAACTATATAGGCGATGTTGTAGATAGTGACCTAAAACAACTTGTAGAAAGTGGGATGCTAAAAGCAACAACAGATTTTACATTTATTAAAGACGTTGATTTTATTGCAATATGTGTACCAACACCACTTGATGAACACCAACAACCAGATATTAGCTATGTAGAAAATAGTTCTAAAGCTGTTGCTGAACATTTATCAAAAGAGACTATGGTAGTACTAGAATCAACTACATACCCAGGAACAACTGAAGAATTAATAAAACCAATATTAGAAAATGGCTCTGGATTAAAATGTGGAGAAGATTTTTATTTGGGATTTTCACCAGAAAGAGTAGATCCAGGCAATGCAGTGTATAAAACAAAAAACACACCAAAAGTTGTAGGTGCTATAGGAAAAGATGCAACAGAAGTAATTTCAAAAATGTATAGAGCGGTATTAGGTGCTGATGTATTTGAAGTATCTTCACCAGCAGTTGCAGAAATGGAAAAAATACTAGAAAATACATATAGAAATATTAATATTGGTTTAGTAAATGAGCTTGCTATGCTATGTGATAAAATGGGAATTAGTTTATGGGAAGTAGTAGATGCAGCAAAAACAAAACCATATGGCTTCCAAGCGTTTTACCCAGGACCAGGACTTGGTGGACATTGTATACCACTTGACCCATATTATTTAGACTGGAAAGCAAGAGAATATGGTTTCCATACTTCATTAATTCAGGCATCTGGAATTATTAATGACAAAATGCCAGAATATTGTGTGGAAAGAGCAAGCAAAATGCTAAGCTTGAGATTTAAAAAAGCTTTAAATGGTGCAAAAGTATTAGTACTTGGTGTTGCATATAAAAATGATATTGATGA
>CALXUZ010000018.1 GCA_944391825.1 uncultured Clostridia bacterium
AATAAATAAAATAAAATAAAATAAAATAAATTAAATAAAATTAAATAAATAATTAATTAATTAAATAAAATAAAATAAAATAAAATAAATTAAATAAATAAATAATTAATTAAATAAAATAAAATAAAATAAAATAAAATAAATTAAATTAAATTAAATTAAATTAAATAAATAATTAATTAAATAAAATAAATTAAATTAAATAAATAATTAATTAATTAAAATAAAATAAATTAAAATAAAATAAATTAAATTAAATTAAATAAATAAATAATTAATTAAATAAAATAAAATAAATTAAATTAAATTAAATTAAATTAAATTAAAATAAAATAAATTAAATTAAATTAAATAAATAAATAATTAATTAATAAAAAAATTAAAATAATACAAAAATAATAAGACATAAATTGAATATTATTGTGAAATTTTTAAAAAGAAAAACTATTTTTAAATTATGTTCACTTTTAATTTTAAAGTATAAAAAAAGAGATTTTATATGATAATATTTTAGTAAGTAAAAATTAAAAATGTATGACTTAAAGACACGAAAATATAAGATTATTTTTACATAAAGGGAATCTGATAAATAATCAAGAAAGAAAAGATTTGATAAAACATATAATAATGTGTCTCGAAATTTAAATAAAAAATCTATTGCAATCTAGCGGAATAAATAAAAATTAGATTTCAGGTAACAAAATAAAGTTAAAATAAAACGATTTACATAATTAATATTTAAAGAGTACGAATTTTAGAGATTAGAATTGATTAAGAAAAAAGAAAAGCAAGCTATTACAACATAATGTCAAAAAGGCAAAAAAGATGAACAGTCTAAATAAATATTTCACATGTGAGGACTAAAATCAAAATGTAAAGAATAATGCGAAAAATTATTGCGTAAAAAATTGCCTAAAAGAAATTTAATAAATAAAAAAATATTTTAATTAATTGTAAAATAATAGTAAAGTAATTATTTAATTTTAATATTTTTTTATAAAAAAACATATTACAAACATTGACTAAGTATCAATATTTTGATAAAATATGTATATAATATTAATGGAGGTAGTTATTATGCCAATTATTAGACCAAGTTCTGATTTAAGAAATAATTATAATGAAATTTCCACAATTTGTCATCAAACAAATAGTCCAGTATATATTACAAAAAATGGTGCAGGAGATTTAGCCGTTATGAGTATTGAATTATATGAACTTTTAACAGATAAGCATATATTATATAAAGAATTAGAAAAAGGAATAGGCTCATTAGATAAAGGCGAAAAATTTTCTGAAGACGAAGTATATGAAGAACTAGATAAAATATAGAAAGAAGGTTTATTTGTGAAAAAATACAATATAGAATATTCAAGAGAATCAACAGAAGATTTAATAAGAATAAAGCAGTATATAAAATATAATCTACAAGAGCCAGAAATAGCAAATAAACTAATTTCTAAAATAAGAATGTCAATAAAAACTTTAAAGGATAACCCTGAAATATATGCAATTATCGATGACGACATAATAAGAAAACTTGAAATAAGAAAATTGATAGTAGATAATTATATTGTATTTTATAGAATAAAAAATGATAGTATTGAAATTGTTAGAATTATGTATGGAAGAAGAAATTGGATAAATTTATTATAATATTTTAAAACAAATTTATAATTTAATAAAACTATTATATTGAAAAAAATATATATATTATTAAAAAGAATTTAAATAATACATTGAAAAAATAATATAATAAATAATGAGTTATCGTAAAATTATCGTAATTTTAAAATTAATAAATCAAAAGTGTTGATATTTTGAAAAAAAGAGGCGTAAAGTGACAGTTTGCTAAACCGTTAGGGTTCGCAAGGGCCGCAAGGGTTCAAATCCCTCAGCTCCCGCCAAAATTAGCTAAGAACAGTTTTTAGATACCCTAAATAGGGTGACTTAGGACAAAACGGCTAAAACAAATTAAATATTAATTATATAATATGTAGGAAACAACCTACATATTTTTTATTATATAAAATTATAAAATAAATAATTAATTAAAATAAATTAAATAAATAACTAAAAAATAATAATAAATAAAAATAATATAAATAAAATTAATTAATTTAAAATCAAAATAATTATTAATAATATAATTAAATAATTTTAAAGTATAAAATAAGAGATTTTATATGTGAGCATTGTGGCGGATGAAAATTAAAAATGTATGACTTAAAGACATGAAAAAACGGAACTGATTTTATATAATGAGAAGCTGATAAATAATACAGAAAGAAAAGACGGGGCAAAATATAGATAAAAGCACTAAAAAATAAGAATAAAAAATTCTTAAAGGCCTAACGGAATAAAGAAAAAATGATTTTTAGGGAGTAAAAGAAAATGAAAGCAAAACGATTT
The DNA here is from genome assembly GCA_944391825.1 of uncultured Clostridia bacterium. GTDB lineage: Bacteria > Bacillota > Clostridia > TANB77 > CAG-508 > CAG-273. The sequence goes on from CALXUZ010000018.1 coordinate 2,413, forward strand.
ACATAATTAGAGATAAAAAAGAGTGATTTTAAGTAACTAAATCTCGTTAAGGAAAAGATAGAGTGGGCTGATACAACATAATGACAAAAAGACAAAATAATTCTAAAACCAAAAGAAGCTTTTTTGAGTGTAAATTATATATAATAAAAATTAAAATGAGCATTTTAATTTTTATTATAATATTTAAATAGCAAATAAATAAAAAATAATTAAAAATATAATATTAAAAATTAAATAAGTAAAAGTAAAATTAAAAAATAAAATTTTAAAAAATAATAATAAAAATAAAATAAATTAAATTAATAAACAAATAAATAATTAATCAAATAATATTATTTTAATTTTTATAATATTTAAAAATAAAATAAAAAAAATAAAAAATAAATAATAAATAATAAATAATTGATAATTAATTATTAAATAAAAATAATTTAATACAAAAAAATTAAGTGAATAATTTTGTAAATATTTGAAATATTTTTAGTAATTAATTTTTTGAATAAAAATTATAAAAACTATTTACTTTATTAAGGTTTTGGTATAAAATTTATCTTGTAAATTAAAGTTGTAGTAATTATTTGATTTAATGAAAAATTTACAAATTATTATTAAGAATAATTATTTATATTTATAACAAAAAATATTCAAAGAATAATAAATAAAAAAAGATGAGGAGAACAAAAGATGATAAAGGCTGAAAGCCTTGGGGCTGTATATATATATATATATATATATAAGTAATTTCATTAGAAAAATAGAGGGCAAAAAAGCCTTTACTTTAGGTACAAAAAATAAATGGGCAATTAGGAATAATTGCTCATTTACTGTGTCCAAAAATATGCAAGCTAAGCTATGTGAATTATGTGCATAGTTTTGGCTTGCATTTTTTCTAGAAGTTAGATATTAGAATTTAGAAGTTGGAATTTGGAAGTTAGAATTTAGAGACTAAAGAAAGAAACAAAAAAAGTAAAAATGATTTTAATATTTAATTTTAATGGTTGCTTTAAAAATTAAAATAAAAACTAAAAAAGTGACTATAAAAATTAATAAAATACATATTTTAATTTAATTTATGGAGGAGGAAGATAATAAAATGAACAAAAGCAGAAAATTAGAAATGTATAGTAAAGGAGATGAAGAAGGAAAAATGAAAGATATTTTTGGAAATTTGAGAAATTTAGAGAGCTTAAAAACTAAAACCCACCTCTCAACACCCACCACTCACCTCTCAGGCATTACCTTAGTAGCCCTAGTAGTAACAATAGTAGTTTTGTTAATCTTAGCAGGAGTAACCATTACAGCACTACTTGGTGATGACGGAATAATAAAGAAGGCACAAAATGCGGCTGATAGCACTAATTCAGCTGTGCAAAATGAATTAACAGGTATGAATAGCTTAACTGACAAAATGAATAGTGTACTAAATGGCATGGGCGGAGGCGGAACTACACCTGGTGGAGACGGAACACCACAAATTCCAGAAGGATTAGAGGTAGGTTCAGAGGTAACATATACCCCAACTACTAGAGAGCCATATCATTGGGATGCAGAATATGCAACATCATATGCAACAACATCAAGTGATTATACAACATATGATATAAATTTAAATAATACAGGAGATTTTAAAATAGCAGATTGGAAATGGAAGGTGCTAAGCATAGATGAAGCTACAGGACAAGTAGAATTAATAGCAAGTGCACCTACAACAGGTACAGTAAGATTACAAGGAGCACAGGGATATAATAATGCAGTAAAATTATTAAATGATGCTTGCAATAGTTTATACGGAGATAGCACAAAAGGAATAGAAGGAAGAAGTGTAGATATAGACGATATAGAAAAATACATGACAGAGGAAGCATTAACAGAGGCACACCAATATACAAATGGAGATGGAGCACAATACGGCAACCAAGTAAGTAGTGCATATACAAGTGATAAAAAATATCCAGTAATATACGCACAGGAAAAAAAGGCAGTAATAACAAAAAGTGATGGAAATGTAAATAATGAAGAAACAGGCTTAGATTTAAGTGACTCTCCACAAGAATTCATAGAAAGGTCAGAGGGAAGCACAAGTTATATAGGATCTATAACAACAGCCACAAGTATACAGCCATACCAAACATATTGGAGAGGAGAAGCTGATTTTATGCAAACAGCATTTAAAGAATATAAAACTGGAAGTAGTTATTACAGTTTATTTATGCCAAGTGGAGAAAGCACAACTTATTGGATGGCTTCGCGCTGTGTCTATACGGATTCGGGCAATTGCGTTTTCTGTGTGAGCTTTCTGTCCTCGGGCAGCGTGATCGGCGGCATGTATTTCTCGGACGGCAACCCCAACAACTATTCGTGTGCGTTGTTCCCCGTAATAACTCTAAGCTCTGAACTCATAGAAGGAAATGCATCATCAGGATTTAGCATTAACTAAATTAGGAGTAGTCACTTAAACGGAAACATAAAACGAGAGTGTAAATATTTTTGTGTAAATCAATTTTACCTCTTATGATTTATAATTGCGATTTATAATTGATTTATATTATATCATACTATAAGCAAAGATTGTATTAATTTTACGATTTTTGCTTTTTTATATTCTTCCTGCATATATAATTTCTAGTTCTTTTAATGTTTCTCCCCATTCAGGTACTCTTGATGTCCAATTTTTGGTTACTTTTTTCGTTGATAAATACAATACTTTCATTAATGATTCTTTTGAAGGGTAAACATTTCTAGATTTATTTAATCTTCTATAGCTACTATTTAAACTTTCTATTGTATTTGTTGTATATATCATCTTTCTTACCTTTTGACTAAACTTAAAAAACGGACTTATTATTCCCCAATTTTCTTCCCATCTGTCCATTGCTGTAGGATATTTCTCTTTCCATTTTTCTGCTACTTCATACATTAGCTTTTGGCCAATTTCTTCATCTGATGCTGTATATATCGTTTTTAAATCTTGAGCAAAAGCATATTTATCCCTATGTGATACATATTTTAAAGTATTCCTTGTTAAATGCACTATACAAGTTTGATGCTCTGTATTAGGAAATGCTATTTGTATTGCCTCTTTTATTCCTGTTAATCCATCACTTGATAATACTAGTATATCTTTTAATCCTCTATTCTTTAGATTGTTAAATACTGTTATCCAAAACTTTGAACTTTCACTTTCGCCTATGTATATTCCCAATACTTCTTTTATTCCTTCTTTACCTATTCCCATTGCAACATATGCAGCTTTTTTACCAATTACACCATTTTCTTTTACATTAAAATGAATTGCATCTATAAATACAAATGGATAGACATCTTCTAATCTTCTAGATTTCCATTCTTCCATTTCTGGTACAATTTTATCTGTTATATTACTTACCATTTCTGCTGATACACTAAATCCATACATATCTTCTATGAATTCACTTATTTCCCTTGTCGAATTTCCCATTGAAAACAAATTTATTATTTGCTGTTCTATATTTGATATATCCCTACTATGTTTTGGAACTATTACTGGATCAAATTCTCCTTTTCTATCTCTTGGTATATCTAATTCTATTTCTCCTAAATTACTTTTTACTTTCTTTTTGGAAGTTCCATTTCTGTAATTTTCTTTATTCTCTTTTGTATATTCATATTTGTTATGTCCTAAATGCTCTGACATTTCAGCTTCTAACATACTTTGAATTATTTTACCAAATGATTTTTTTAATTTGCTTTCAACATCAAAAACTGTTTTAACATCTCCTTCTTTTAATATTTCCTTTACTAATTTGTTCATTGCTTCTTCCTCTGTTAAATTTTTTTCTTTTTCTTCCATAGAAAAAATACCTCCTTGATATATTTTTTATTATATCATAAAAGGTATTTTTAGTTTACACAAAATTTATGACAATCTCCATAAAACTGGGCCCAGCCCGGCCCCCGTGGACGGGTAGAGCTAATATAAGGTAGTGAAATGTCATATGCTTTTTCACTACCTATTTTTTGTTAGATATTTTTGATATCTGAAGCATTTATAGTATTTTCAGCGCTTTCAATGTTTTCGAAATTTTCAACACTATCAGCATTTTTAGTATGTTCCGCATTTTTGGCTTTTTCATTTTTTACATTTTCTATACTTTCTGCATTTTCTTTTTCGATTGCTTTTTTATGTTTTTGCTGTTTTTTTAAGTTGTCTTTTGCAACTGTCATTAATAGCTTAATTCTATTTGTTTGGTTTGCTTCACTTGCACCTGGATCATAATCAACTGGTGAAATATTTGCTTCTGGGTATAGAGAGCGGATAGTTTTTATAACACCTTTTCCTACTACGTGGTTTGGTAAGCATGCAAATGGCTGTACACAAACAATGTTAGGTATACCATGTTCAATATATTCTATCATTTCTGCTGTTAAGAACCAGCCTTCACCTGTTTGGTTTCCTATTGATAAAATGTCTTTTACTTTAGTTTCTAATTCAAAAATATTGCATGGTAATAAATAACCTTTTTTAGAATTTTTTAGTGCTATTACAGCATCTTTTTCTAAAATATCAATTAATTTAATTGCTGCTTTAAATAGTTTTGCTTTTACTTTATCTGTTTTTATTAATTGATTAAATGTAATTTTATGTGTTGCAATAAATTTTACAAATCCCATGAAATCAGGTAAAACCACTTCTGCACCTTCTGCTTCTAGTTTATCTGCAACAAAGTTATTTCCAAATGGGTGGTATTTAATTAATACCTCGCCAACTATGCCAACTTTTGGTTTTTCTACAGATGTGTCTATTTCTATTTTTTCAAAGTCTTCAACCATATCATAAATGCTTTGCTTAAATTCTTTCATCGTGGATTTTTCTAACAATTTTTTGCATTTTTCCATCCATTTATCAAATAAAGCTTGGGTTTCGCCTTTATGTACTTCATATGCTCTATTTTTTGTTAGCATTTTTTGTAATAAATCTGCATATACCACCATTTTTAATAATCTTTCGATTAAAGGCATGGTAATTTTAAATCCTGGCATTTTTTCCATACCAACTACATTAAATGATATAACTGGAATATTAGGGTAGCCCGCATCTTTTAATGCTTTACGTATAAATCCTATGTAGTTTGTAGCCCTACAGCCACCACCTGTTTGTGACATTATTAATGCTGTTTTATTTAAATCATATTTTCCAGATTCTAGTGCTTCTATCATTTGACCTGTAGTTAAAATAGAAGGGTAACATGCATCATTATTAACATATTTTAATCCAGTTTCTACAGTGTGTGCGGTACAGTTTCTTAATAATTCCACATGATATCCACTGCTACCTACGGCAGCTTCTAGTAATTCAAAATGTATTGGAGCCATTTGCGGAATCAATATTGTATAATCCTTTTTCATATCTTTTGTGAAAATTTCTTTATGTTGTTCGTAATTGCCACTACCTTTTTCTATTTCTTTATTTTGGTCTCTTTTCTTCATGCTTGCAAGTAGTGAACGTATACGAATACGTACAGCACCTAAGTTATTAATTTCATCTATTTTTATTAATGTATACATTTTGCCATAACTACTTAGAATTTCTTCTACTTGGTCTGTTGTAACAGCATCTACACCACAACCAAAAGAGTTTAGCTGAACTAGTTCTAAGTTATCATGTTTACCAACAAAGTCTGCAGCTGCATAAAGCCTAGCATGGTATACCCATTGGTCTACTACACGAATTGGGCGTTTTACTTCTGTTTGATTTGAAATTGAATCTTCTGTTAAAACGCATAATCCAAGGCTTGTTATTAATGTATCTATACCATGGTTAACTTCTGGGTCTGTGTGGTATGGCCTACCTGCTAATACAATTCCTTTTACATGATTTTTTTCTATATATTCTAAAGTTTCTTGACCTTTTTTATGAATATCTTCTTTAAAGTTTTGGTATTCTTCTTCTGCTTTTTTGGCAGCTTCTAATAGTTCTTTTTTAGTAAAATGGTATTCCTCAAATTCTGGTAAGCTTAAAACCGTTTCTGCCAATGTTTTTGGCTCAAATGGTAAAAATGGATTTAAAAATTTAATATTTTTTGTTTTTAGCTCTTCTACATTGTTTTTTAATACTTCAGAATATGAAATAACTATTGGGCAGTTATAGTGGTTATCTGCTTTTTTATATTCTTTTCTAGAATATGGCATACAAGGGTAAAAAATTGTTTTAATACCTTGGTTAATTAATCCCATAACATGACCATGTGAAAGCTTGGCGGGGAAGCAAACAGATTCAGATGGCATGCTTTCCATACCTTTTTCATATGTTTTACGGTTACTTTTTTCTGATAATACAACACGGAAGCCTAAGTTTGTTAAAAATGTAAACCAGAAAGGGTAATCCTCATACATGTTTAAAACTCTAGGAATTCCAATTACTCCACGTGGTGCATCTTTTTCTTCTAAAGGCTTATAACTAAATAGTCTTTCATATTTATATTTCATTACATTTGGCAAATCTTTGTGCTCTGCAGTTTCGCCTGCACCTTTTTCACAACGGTTACCAGAAATATATCTTGTGCCATTGCTAAATTTATTAATTGTAAGTAGGCAGTGGTTTTCACAGCCATTGCAACGTACATGTGATATATCAATTTTAAGTTTATCTAAGTCTTCATTTTTAGTTAATGTAGAAACATATTCCATATCCATGTTTGCTTCATATTGCTCTTTTGCAAGTAAGGCAACACCATATGCACCCATTAGGCCTGCAATATCTGGCCTTACAACATTTCTACCAACAATTAATTCAAATGCACGTAAAACAGCATCATTATAGAAAGTACCACCTTGTACTACAATGTGTGCACCTAATGTTTTTACGTCCCTTACTTTCATTACTTTTTGAATTGCATTTTTTATAACTGAGTATGAAAGCCCTGCTGAAATATCGCCTACACTATAGCCTTCTTTTTGTGCTTGCTTAATTTTTGAGTTCATGAACACTGTACAGCGTGAACCCAAGTCTACAGGTCTTCTAGCTTCTAATGCTGAGTTTACAAATTCTTCAATTGAAAGATTTAAGCTTTTAGCAAAGGTCTCAATAAAAGAGCCACATCCGGAAGAGCATGCTTCATTTAGCATGATATTATCAATTGCGCCATTTTTCATGCGGATATATTTCATATCCTGACCGCCAATATCCACAATACTTGTAACTTTTGGCATAAACTCTTTAGCAGCTGTGTAATGTGCAATTGTTTCAATTTCATTTAAATCAACATTTAATGCTGTTTGAATTAGTTTTTCACCATACCCTGTAACACCACTGAAGCGGATTATAGCTTTTTCTGGTTTTTCTGAGTATAGTTTTTTAAGCATGTTAATAACGCTTTGGAGTGGGTTACCTTCATTACTTCCATATAGAGAATAAAGCAAAGTTCCTTCTCTATCTATTACAACTAATTTTGTTGTAGTAGAACCTGCATCAATTCCTACAAAGCAATCACCTTCATATGTTTTTAAATCACCTTTTTTTACAGTTTCTTTATTATGTCTTTCTTTAAATTCTTTATATTCTTCGTCAATTGCAAATAATGGTTTTAGAGGCTCTGAAGTATCATCATGTGATATTCTTAACATTTCTATTTTTGAGCGTAATTTTTCTACAGTTATTGGATGGCTAGAATCTGATGAATCTATTGCAGCACCTTTTGCTACTAATAGGTGTGCTTCTTCTGGTATTATAATTTGCTCACCTTCTAGATGTAATGTTTCTATAAAGCGAGCTCTAAGCTCTGATAAATAGTTTAAAGGCCCACCTAAAAAAGCAACATTACCACGAATTGGCCTTCCACATGCTAAACCGCTAATTGTTTGGTTTACAACGGCTTGAAAAATGGAAGCTGCAATATCTTCTTTTGCTGCACCCTCATTTAACAATGGTTGTATATCTGTTTTGGCAAAAACTCCACAACGTGAAGCTATTGGATAAATCATAGTATGATTTTTAGCAAGTTCATTTAAGCCAGTTGGGTCTGTGTTTAAAAGTGAAGCCATTTGGTCAATAAATGCACCTGTACCACCTGCACAAGTTCCGTTCATACGTTGCTCGATTGATTTATCAAAATATATAATTTTGGCATCTTCGCCACCAAGTTCAATAACAACATCGGTTTGAGGTATGTATTTTTCTACAGCCCTTTTGCAAGAAACAACTTCTTGGATAAAAGGCAAATCTAAAAATTTCGAAGCACTCATTGCGCCAGAACCTGTTAGAGCAATGGTAAATTCGTAGTCACTATATTTTTCTGCCAAATCTTCTAATACTTTGCATACAGTATTTTTTGTGTCAGAAAAATGTCTTTGATAGTCTGTATATAGTTCATTAAAATTTTCGTCCATAATGACGATTTTTACAGTTGTAGAGCCTACGTCTAGACCTACATGCAATAATTTATTCATTAAATAATATCTCCTTTAATCTCAATAATCACCCATAATTGTATACTGAAAAGCCCAATTTGTCAATGTGTAAAAATGGCAGAAAAGCTATCACAAGTGTAAGATTTTTTAATATAATGTATAAAGGGGTATGGAATATGAATTGTAATAATTGTAAAAAACCAAATTTAAATGAAAAAAAAGAGAATACTTTAAATTCTCTTTTTGAAGTTGAGCATTTTTTACGCAACTTTACTACTATTTGCAAAGGGCTAAAAATTTATAAAATTATAAAAAAGTAATTTTAGTTTCCCTGTGCATTTTCTCTAGTAGTTTCTTTTTCAATTCTTACAAAGGCATCTCTAAAATTAATTTTATTATCATTAAAACTTTGGTCTTCACGCCCATTAATTAAAATTTTAACACTATTTACTTCATTTAATTCTGTTACTGTATTTACAATAGAATATATGCTTAAATTTTCTGCTTCTTCTCCGCCTTTATGATTATCTATAAATTCCTTTGATAAGTCCACATATAATACATCATCTTTAAGTTCTGTTTTTATAACCCTTGTGCCTTCTGGAATTGCCCTTTCTGAATTTTCATTTTTGGGACCTTCAATTAAAAGTTCTATTAATTTTGTGTATGGGTCTGCTAGCAAATCCTTGCTATCTATAATTCTTCCTTCTGGCATTAATTCATTTGTTTCTTTATTTTTATAATATAATGTAACAATGGTTTGTCTCATTTGTTCATCATTAGTTTCCTCTGCTGGCTGGATTTCATTTTCCACTGGTTCTGAATTATTTTTAATTAATAAATACCCTCCAACAGCTGCAATCCCTAAAATTAAAATAATAACAACAATAATAAATACTTTCTTTGGCATAACTTCCTCCTTTTAATATTTCTAACTTGTACTATTAATTCTATTTCTATGCCAATTACAATTATTTAGAACTATTTTTATTAATTTATTATTTGTAAATTTATTCCAATGTTCGCTTGCTTTTTCAGAACATTTGTTGTATATTAGATATTATAGGAAATAAGAAAAACAGATGTGGTTTGCCTCCTTCAAGGAGGTGAGGCATATGGTAGAAATACAAACAGATTTATATAAAAAGTCAATTGATTTTAATAAAAACTATAAATGTTAGCAATAAAAGCGTGGAGCAGTGACATGGAAATTAATTTAAAAGAAAATGAAAGAATAGATGATTTGGAATTTAAAAATTTAAAAATTATTCAAAACAAAGATGGTTTTTGCTTTGGCATGGATAGTGTGCTATTATCTGACTTTGCAAAGGAAATAAAGAAAAATAGTAGTATTGCAGATTTGGGAACTGGAACTGGAATTTTAGCAATATTACTATCTGGCAAAACTCAAGACACACAAATAGTTGGTGTAGAAATACAAAAAGAAGTAGCGGAAATGGCAAATAGAAGCATTTTATTAAATAATTTGAAAAATAGAATACAAATTATTTGTGAGGATATTAAAAATTTAAAAGCAAAATATGAGCAAGGCTCATTTGATGCAATTGTGACAAATCCGCCATATAAAAAAGTAGGGACAGGCAAGATAAACAAAAAAGATAAAAAAATAATCTCAAGGCATGAGATTACTGCAAATTTAGAAGATTTTATTTCTATTTCAAATTATCTTTTAAAAGACCATGGGAGTATATATATGGTACACAGACCAGAAAGAATTGCAGATATATTTGTATTACTTAGAAAATATAAATTAGAACCTAAAATTTTAAGGCTTATTTATCCAAATGTAGAAAAAAGTCCAAATTTAATTTTAATAAAAGCTGTAAAAAATGCAAAACCATTTTTAAAAGTGGAAAAACCATTAATTGTATATACAAGTGAAGGAAATTATACAGAGGAAATTTTTAAAATTTATAATAAAATTTAATTAAAAGAATTATATGTGATTTTTTAGCAATGCGTAAAAGAGGTGAAATTTAAAATGCAAGGAAAAATTTATTTAGTAGCAACACCAATTGGAAATTTAGAGGATATGACATTTAGAGCAATTGAAACATTAAAAAATGTTGATTTAATTGCTGCAGAAGATACAAGGCATACTCTGCAATTATTAAATCATTTCGAAATTAGCAAACCCATGATTAGTTACCATAGGCATAATGAAGAAATAAAAACTGAGGAAATTATTAACAAGGTGTTGCATGGGCAAAATGTAGCAATAGCAACAGATGCCGGGACACCTGGAATATCTGACCCAGGTGAAGAAATTGTAAAAGCTGCAATTAAAAACAATATTGAAATTGTACCAATACCTGGGGCATGCGCATTAATAAATAGCTTAATTGTTTCTGGAATTTCAACAAAAGAATTTAGCTTTTTTGGATTTTTGCCATTGAATAAGAAAAATAGAAAAGAAACTCTAGATAAAATAAAAAGAGAAAATAAAACAGTTATATTATATGAAGCGCCGCACAAACTTTTAAAAACATTAGAAGATATTCTACAAAATATAGGAAATGTGGATGGATGTATAGTTAGAGAATTAACTAAAGTTCATGAAGAAAAAGCATATGGCAAAATAGCTGATTTAATAGAAAAATTTAATCAGCCTAGGGGAGAGTTTGTTATAATTTTAGATTTGAATAATATACAAAATGAGGAAAAAATAGATTTTAATAATATTAGTTTAGAAAATCAGTATAAATATTATAAAAGATTAGGCTTAGATAAAAAAGAGATTATAAAGCAAATTGCAAAAGATAGAAAAGTTTCTAAAAATGAAATTTATCAAAAATTCTTAAAGAAAAACCAACTTTAGTATTTCAAAAGTTGGTTTTTTCTTAATTTTGGGTTTTCATATTGGTTAATTTTTCTAAGCACTTCTCACAAACTAATTTGCCTTTGTATTCTTTTAATTTTTTTGAACTACCGCAAAAAATGCAATTGGGTTCAAATTTTTTTAATATAATATTTGAGCCGTCAACATAAATCTCAATGGGATCTTTTTCTGCAATATCAAATTTATTTCTTAGCTCAATGGGTATTACTACCCTGCCAAGTTCGTCTAATCTTCTAATAATCCCCGTAGACTTCATATAATATCCTCCTTAAAACAACAAATTTCGACAAATTTTTTATACAAATTAATCATAACATACAAAACATAAAATTGCAACAACAATTAACAAAAATTGTAAATTCATTTTAAATATTAAGACGAATAAAATGTCAAGTTAAGAATAGCATGTATAGAGGGAAAAAACATGTTAAATATAATTTGGCCAGCTTTTATAGCAATATCATTTATATATGCACTAGTTTCAGGGAATATAGAAAATGCAAGTAATGGAATTTTTGAATCATGTGAAGCTGCAGTGGAACTTACGATTACATTTTTTGGAACTATTTGCTTGTGGAACGGAATAATTGCAATATGTAAGGAAACTAGTTTGATGTCTAAACTAAGCAAGTTTTTAAAACCAGTAATTAATTTTCTATTTCCAGAACTTAAAAGAAATAATCAAGCAAAAGAAGAAATTTCTATGAATATAATAGCAAACTTACTAGGGCTTGGAAATGCAGCAACTCCACTAGGCTTAAAAGCAATGGAAACAATGCAAAAAGAAAACACTAAAAAAGATACTTTAAGCAATGCAATGGCAATGTTTATAGTTTTAAATACAGCATCACTCCAGCTAATACCAACAAATGTAATTGCAATTCGTAGCTCGCTGGGGTCTAGTGCACCAAGTAATATCATTTTACAAGTTTGGGTAGCTTCGATAATTGCTGCAACCGTTGGAATTTGTGCTACTAAAATATTTATGAAAAAATTTTGAAGGGATAAAAATGTCAATAATAAATTATTTATCTGCCTCAGCAATACCAATTGTAATTTTAATAATTTTATATTATGGAATAAAAGAAAATAAAAAAGTTTTTGATATTTTTTTAGAAGGTGCAAAAGATGGAATAAAAATAGTAATAGAGTTATTTCCCACACTAATAGGGGTTTTTCTGGCAGTGGGAGCACTTAGAAATTCTGGAATTTTAGATTTTATTATTGAAATAATATCACCTGTTACAGATTTATTAAAAATTCCAAGCCAAATTTTGCCACTTGCAATGTTAAGGCCAATATCTGGCAGTGCGTCAATGGGAGTGGCTGTTGACATTATGCAAACATATGGGGTAGATACAACAATTGGGATGATTACATCTGTAATTATGGGTTCAACTGAGACAACAATATATACAATTGCAATATATTCTTCTTTTGTAAAAATCAAAAAAACTCGCTTTGTTTTGCTAGCTGCTTTGCTTGCGGACTTAGCAGGTATGATAGTAGCTACATGTCTCTTTTAGGGACAGTCGGAAATACTACCACCTTTGTCTCTGGTGGGGACAGGGTTAAAAATGCTAAAAAACTGCATTTTTCTTTTGATGTAGAAACTTGTCAAATTTTGTCGGAAAGTTTTTGTTGACATTTACAAAAAATGGTAGTAATATGAAGACATAATTTAAATAATCTGAAAGGATAAAAATGATAGTTCTATTATTAATAATAGATTTTATTTCTTTATATTTTATTCTTAGAAAAATTATTTCATATATATGTGCTAAACATATTCTGAAAAAAATTTCCGAATAAATAATAAATTATACGATTTTAATCTTGTAGAGGAGAAACCCCTTAAAATTAATATATTTTCCCTTATCTTAAGGCAAATGTTCAATACTCTTCTTTTTGCATTTTTCGAGCCCCCGATTTTATTCAAAAAGAATTTTATTAAAAAAATTTTTCATATATTCTCCTCTACAATAAATATTATATATTAACTATATTGCTTGGCATGTGCCTATTTGCAACACTTATAGATATTTTGTTTTCATCAAAGTTATTATTGCAAAGTTCATCTACTACAGTTTGGTAGGCAAGTTCTGGAAAGTTATTTTCCCTGCTTAAATGCCCAAGCATTACTTTACTTAATCCAGATTTTAATAAATATGAAATAGTCTTGCCAGCCATTTCATTTGATAAATGACCATTAGGACCAGCAATTCTTTGTTTTAATGTATATGGATATTTAGAGCATTTTAATATATTGGGGTCATAATTTGCTTCTAATAAAACAAATTCACTTTCTTCCAAATATTTAATTAGTTTTGTATCCATATGTCCTAAATCTGTGGCAATGCTAATTTTTTGATTTCCATAAAACAAATTAAAACCGCATGGATTTGCTGCATCATGTGGAATTTGAAATGGTAAGATTTTAAAATCACCAATATCAAATTTTTCGTATGGTATAAAATTATGTTGGCAAGAAGGCTCTATTTTTTGTGTAATTTCTGGCATTGCATCCCATGTTTCTTTATTTGCATAAACAGGAATATTGAACTTTTTTGCAAAGGTTCCAAGCCCTTTTATATGGTCAATGTGTTCATGTGTAACCAAAATACCATCAATATTATTTGCATCAATATTTAAATTAGTTAATGCATTTTCTATTTTTTTACTGCTTTCGCCTGCATCAATTAAAAGCTTGGTAGTTGGAGTTTCAACAAATAAGCTATTTCCACTACTTCCGCTATATAAACTACAAAATTTTAGCATATGTGTTCATCCTTATAACTTTAGTATAAATTAATTTTCAGAAACTCTTTGAATTTTTGCACCTAAGTTTCTAAATTTTTCTTCTATATTTTCATAACCTCTGTCAATGTGCTCTAGATTATATAGTTGTGTTTCTCCATCCGCAATAATTCCTGCAATAATTAAAGCCGCACCTGCTCTTAAATCTGTTGCATAAACTGGTGCACCTGTTAATTCTTTAACACCTTCAAAAATTGCAGTTTTGCCTTGTGGTGTAATTTTAGCACCCATTTTATTTAGTTCTGCTGTGTATTGAAACCTAGACTCCCAAATGCTTTCATTTATAATACTTGTACCATCTGCTATAGAAAATACTACACCAATTTGTGGTTGTAAATCTGTTGGATATCCAGGGTATGGAAGGGTTTTAACAGTTGCTTTATTTGGCCTTTTGTTCATAGTAACTCGGATGGAATCTCCGTAATCTTCAACATTTCCGCCAATTTCAAGAATTTTTGCAGTAATACAATCCAAATGCTCTGGGATACAATTTTTAATTAAAATATCTCCCCTAGAAGCAATAGCTGCTAGCATAAAGGTTCCTGCTTCTATTTGGTCTGGAACTACGGAATAAGTGCAATTTCCGCGCAATTCCTTTACTCCATTTATTTTAATTAAGTCAGTTCCTGCACCACGAATATCTGCACCCATTGTATTTAAAAAGTTAGCAACATCAACTATGTGTGGCTCTTTAGCGGCATTATCTATTGTGGTTGTACCTTCTGCTAAAACACTTGCGAGAATTGCATTTATTGTAGCACCTACAGAAACTACGTCCATATATATTGAATTTCCGAGCAATTTTTTTACCTTCGCAGAAATTTTACCTTGGGAAACATCTACTTTTGCGCCTAATGCCTCAAATGCCTTTATGTGTTGGTCAATAGGTCTTGCACCCAAATTGCAACCGCCAGGAATTCCAACTTCTGCTGCTCCGCACCTACCTAAAAGTGAACCTAGTATGTAATATGAAGCCCTAAACTTACTTGTCATATCAAGTGGAGCCTGCGTGCAGCCTATATCTCTTGTATCAATTTCAATCTCATTATCAGAGAACCATTTTATTTTAGCGCCTAAAGTCTCTAAAATTTTGCAATATGTTCTTACATCACTTATATTTGGTAGGTTTTCAATCCTACAAACTCCGTTTATTAGTAAGGTAGCTGGCAAAATTGCGACAGCTGCATTTTTTGCACCACTTATTACTACTTCACCTTTTAGCTTTGTTGGACCTTGAATTACTAATTTATCCACAACTTATGACCCCCTTTTAATAAAGCTTAAATCTCATTAATCTAACTATCTTATACCATATTTTATTCTTTTTGACAAGTAATTACAAAATAATTAATATACCCTATAAATTTAAAAGTAAATTCCACTGATAATAGGAATTTACTTTTTTATCTATTTAATTATTTTGCCCCAATCTTAAATTTTGAAAAAATTCAATTAATTTAAATTTAAAATTAATTTTATTATCATCAGCTTCGCTAATAACTGCATATTCCTCATCATTTAAATTTTCTTTTAATTCTTCTTTAGATTCATCAGGTACTATTCCTGAACTTACATCTACAAAGCAGAGAGGGGGAAACATTACACACCACCAGTTTTGACCTTTTGCCTCACCAATTTTTACTTTTAAGGCATCATATGTGCCGGCAGGCAAGGAAATATCTCCATAAGTTTTAGTAGGAAAATTGCTATCACCAATTTCTACAGAAACAGAATATGAAAAGCCATTTTCCGTAATAGTTTGCTCTGCTATTTGCTTAAATTTATCTTTATTTTCTTTAGCTAACTGTATAACTTCTTCTTTTGAAGAACAATTTTTGGCTAAATTATTCATATATTTAAGAAGTTCATCACGTACCTTTAATTTTAAGTCTTGGTCTTGTTTTGAATCACTATTTGCAATAACATGCAAACGAAATACACTATCTGCAATATCTTGTGATACAGCTCTTACATAGGAAAGAGCAGAAACAAATGTAAAAAGTGTTAATAAAAATAGTAAAACAATGATTTTTTTAAAAGTAGAATTTTTGTAAAATTTCATTTTTTATCCTCCGTATCTAAAAAAAGTTATTAATAAAATTATTAACTAATTTAAAAAAAATATACAAGCATGGAAAAAATTTTGCATTATATTTTACAAAACTTGAAGTGTAAATGTCGAATAAAGGCGTACGATTTATTTAATAAAAGCTTGACTTCTGTAAAGAAAAATGGTAAAATTTTCCAGTAAACAAAAACAGATGATAGGGGTTGTTTTATATGAAAAATGAAAATAATAATATTAAAAAATTATGTAGTTTTTATGTAAGTGATTGGCATTTAGCAACAATGCTTTTACCATATATTAATCGCCAGGTTGATGAAAATGCAAAAGTTATAACAATCCTAGAACATGATATACAAGAAAATATTAAAACATTAGTGCAAAAATTAAATTTAAAAAATGAAAAAGAGATTTTGGAAATACGCTGGACAAATATTAATTCTAAAAAATATGATGATATACAAAGTTTATTAAAAAAAGAAATAAAAAAATCGAAAGAAAATATTATTTTAATTAATGGACATAGGGATTATATAAAGAAAAATAATGCAAATGTGGAAAAATGGGTAAAAAAATCTGACTTCAAAAAAATAAAAATTATCAATTTTTTTGAAGTGACAGAATTTAATAATAATATAATGGAAATTTTAGATGCACATGACCGCATACTAAATACTTCTGGTGAAAGGGAGATTTCAGAAGTGTTTGAGGGTTATGCCAAGGAAAAGGCTAATTAAAAAATAGAAGTGAAAATTTTTAATTTTCACTTCTATTTTTTAATTATAATGATTTTTACAAGAAGCTATAATAATTATAGTATTCAAATAAACATTACTTTTTAAAACATAATTGACGAAAATTTGGAAATAGTATAATATATATACAAAATTATTATATAAAAAATACCTTTAAAAGGAGAGATTTTATGGAAGAAAAATTAGAAACCGTAAAAAAAATGCTTGAAAAACATGGACAAGAGCATTTATTGACATTTTATGATAGACTCTCACAAGAAAAACAAAATCAGCTTTTAGATGAAATTTTAACAACAGATTTTAAACAAATTGAAGAACTATATGAAGAAACCAAGGAAAAACCAAATTTTGAAGATGTGAAATTAGAACCAATTGCATACCTTGAAAAGGCAAAATTACCTAAAAAGCAACTAGATAAACTTACAGCTCTAGGTGAAGATGCAATAAGACATGGAAAATTAGCTATAGTTACAATGGCAGGTGGACAAGGAACAAGGCTTGGGCATCCAGGCCCAAAAGGAACTTTTGATTTAGGATTAAGCTCACATAAATCAATATTTGAAATTCTATGTGATGGGATAAAGAGGGCAAGTGAAAAATATAATGTAACAATACCTTGGTATTTAATGACAAGTGATGCGAACAATGATGAAACAATTAACTTTTTTGAAAAAAATAATTATTTTGGTTATCCTAAATCAGCAGTTAGCTTTTTTAAACAAGGCAAACTTCCGATGTTAGATATAAATGGAAAAATATTGTTAGATGAAAATGGTATGATAATGCAAGCGGCAGATGGACATGGTGGAATTTTTGAAGCAATGAGGAAAAATGGCATATTCTATCAAATGAAAGAACAAGGTATTGAGTGGGTATATATTGGCGGAGTTGATAATGTTTTAGCTAAAATGGTAGATCCAGTGCTAACAGGACTTGCTATTGATGAAAAAACATTAATTGCCGGTAAAAGTGTAGTAAAAGCAAATCCACAAGAAAAAGTAGGAGTATTTTGCAAAAAAGACGGAAAGCCAAGTGTTATTGAATATTCTGAAATTTCAAAAGAATTAGCAGAAGCAAGGGATGAAAATGGAGAGCTTTTATATGGTGAATCACATATTTTGTGTAATCAATTTAATTTAGAAATTTTAGAAAAGATAAGTACAAATAGATTGCCATACCATGTTGCATTTAAAAAGGCAAGTTATTTGGATGCAAATGGAAATCTGGTAAAACCTAGTGAGCCGAATGCGTATAAATTTGAAGCATTTTTATTTGATGCATTTTCAATGGTTGATGATATGTCAATATTAAGAGTAAAAAGGGAAGAAGAATTTGCACCTGTTAAAAATGCAGAAGGTGTGGATAGCCCAGAAACTGCAAGAGAGTTATATAAAAAATTTCATAATATTGAAAACTTGTAGATTTTAATAAATTAAAAGCAAAAAGTATAGATATATGTGCCTTGGGGCGAGGAAAGGAATTTTAATATGGAAGATTATAAATTAAAATATGAAAATTGGTTAAATGACCCATATATTTCTGAAAAAGATAAGGAAGAATTGAGAAATATAGAAAATAATGAAAAAGAAATAGAAGACAGATTTTATAAAGACTTAGAGTTTGGAACAGCAGGATTAAGAGGAGTATTAGGCATTGGAACTAATCGTATGAATGTATACACAGTAACAAAAGCAACACAGGGCTTAGCAAATTATATTATAAAAAAAGGTGGAGAGCAGAGGGGTGTAGCAATTGCATATGACTCAAGAAGGATGTCACAAGAATTTAGCGAGCAAGTTGCGCTTTGCTTAAATGCAAATGGAATAAAAACATATAGGTTTGACTCAGTAAGACCAACCCCTGAATTATCATTTGCAGTGCGAAAATTAAATTGTATTTCAGGAATTGTAATAACTGCAAGTCATAATCCACCAGAGTACAACGGATATAAAGTATATTGGGAAGATGGTGCACAAATTGTAGAGCCAACAGATAAAGAAATAATTAATGAGGTAAATTCTGTTACTAGTTTTGGTGAAATAAAAAAAATGCCTAAGGAAGAAGCGGTAAAAAAAGAATTATATAATACAATTGGCGAAGAAATAGATAAAAGCTATATAGCAGAACTTAAAAAACTAGTAGTTAACCAAGATGCAATAAATAAAATGCAAAAAGATATAAAAATAGTATATACACCACTTCACGGAACAGGAAATAAGCTTGTTCAAGCAATTTTAAAAGAGTTAGGTTTTGAAAATGTTTATGTAGTACCAGAGCAAGAAAAACCAGATGGAGAATTTCCAACAGTGGATTATCCAAATCCAGAAGACCCAAAAGCATTT
>CALXUZ010000019.1 GCA_944391825.1 uncultured Clostridia bacterium
TACATAGAATATAAAATTCTTCTATGTACTGGTTTTAAACCATCTCTAACATCTGGAAGTGCTCTTGATACAATAACACTCATAGCGTAATCAATATATGCTGTTTTCATCTCTTTTTCTATGTCGCGCTCTATAATTTTTCCGTCATTTCTTTTTGTGTTGTTTTCTTCCATTTTTTATGTTCCTTCCCTTCAAAAATCATTAATAAAATGTGTGTAAAAAGCTTTTATATTCATAATTACACTACATTTGTATTATACTAAAACTGGAAAAAATATGCAAGCAAAAAACACCAAATTTCTAAAATCCCCACTCTACTCTCTAACTTCTAACCTCTAAACCTCAAACTCTCACTTTCCACATCCCACTTCTCACTTCTAACCTCTAATTAAGCATCCCTGCCAATTCTAATTGCTCTTGTGTTAAGTTAAAATCATGTCCATTATTTTTTATTAATAAATGAATATTTTCAATTTCTCTTGCTTGTTTTATTGTTGTTTCTAATGGCAATATTTCATTTAATTTTTCTTTTATTTTTTCATATTCTCTTTCCATCCCTTCAAAATCTTGCTCATTAAAATAATTTCTCCAATTATCTTCATATTTTCCTAATTTTTCTATACTATCTAATTGGCTTACAAATTCATCCTCAATATTATTACTTACATTATCTAATATTACATTTTTGCCTTGCCTAATAATATTTGCTATGTTATATGGCAATAATCCTTTTTTAGTTGTAAAGGATAAAGCTGAATCCAATGCACTAGAAATTCCATCTATAATTCCACCATTTTTTATTGCATTTTGTGCCTGTGAAACATCTTCAAATTTTCCTGTAAATATTCCTGTAATGCTCTTTCCTAAATCTATTGCACTATCAATTGCCTTATCAATTCCTTCTTTTAAGCCACCAGTTATTAAAGTATCTTTAACTTCAATTATTTGATTTTCTATAAAATCTGGTAAAATCCAACGTAATCCCAAATCCACTGCTGTATTTATTACCTTTCCTAATGTTGAATCTAAAAATCCATTTTGCTCCTCAGCAGTTACTAATTCTGTTCCATTTAATTCTTGTGAATTTAAATTTTGTTCCATCTCATTTAAATTTTCAGCTGTTAATTCAGACATATTTTTATCCTCCTATTTTTAAAATTATTTTTAATTATTTTTGGAAAAAAAGAAAAGATTTTTTAAAAAATTATTTTTATTTGAATTTTCATTTAATATTTTTTTATTAATTTTTAAATATTCATTTTTTAAATTTTTTTCTAAAGAATTAATATTATTTTTATTAATTAATAAATTATATTTTGAATTAATATCTAATTTTCCTAATATAGAAAATCCAGAAAAAATATTCTTTAAAATAGAAATATCAATTGAATTTTTATTATATTTATTAAATAAAATATTAAAATTATTTTGTGGAATATTCCAATCATTAATATAAATATTTAATAAATTTTTTGCTTTTTTTATTTCTAATAAATTAGCTTCTGTAATAAAAATATTAACATTACTATTTTTTATAATTTCTTTTGTATAATCAAAAAAACACTCTGAAGATGTATCAATAATTATTATTTCATATATTTGTTTTAATTTTTCTAAAATATTTTTTATTTTAATACTGCTAATTTTATATTTGGAATCAAATAATAAATTAATTCCAGAAATTAAATCTAATTTATTATTTATTTTTATTATTAAATCTTCAATTTTTATTTCATCTAATAAATTATTATTTTTAATTTTATTTTTTATTTTTTCTGGGTATTTTTTTATTCCTAAAATTGTATGTAAACTATTATTTAAAATATCAAAATCAATAATTAATATTTTATTTTTATTTTCCATAAATGATTTTGCTAAATTAATTGAAAAAATACTTTTTCCTACACCACTTGTCCCTGTAACACAAATTATTTCTTTATTTTTATTATTTAAATTATTATTTCTTGAATTATTAAAATTAATATTTAATAAATTATTTTTATTTATATTTTTTTCTGATTTATTTTTTATTTTTTCATTATTTTTTATTTTATTAAAAATATTTATTTTTTTATTATTTTTTTTTTCTAATAATATTTTTTTTAATTCGTCTAATTCTATTTTTAATTTTTTATTTAAATTTTCTTCTTCATTATTTATTAATTTTATTATTTCAAAATAATTAATTTGATTATTATAAAAAATAAAATAAATTCCTTTTGCATATAAATAATTTTCTAATTCTTTATTTTCTTTTTCTAAAAATAAAATAATTTGTATATATGGATTAATTATTTTTATTTTTTCTATTAATTCTTTAATATCTATTTGTCCTGGTAATAATTCGCTTAAAATTAAAAAATCAATATTTTTTTCTTTTTCTAAAAATTCCAATATTCCTTCTTTATATTGAATATCTTCTCCAATTATTTCAAGATTTTTTTCTTCATTTAATTTTCTATTTAATATTTCATTTCCTATTGCTGTAATTATTTTTTTCATTTTTTCCTCTTTTCCAAATAATTAATTTAATTATTTAATTATTTATTATTTATTTTTTATTTTTTATTTTTTATTTTTTATTTTCTAAATTCTAACCTCTAAATTCTAAACTCCAAATTCCAAACTCTACTCCAAAATCTCCTTCTCAAAATCTGCTGCTTCAATTTTTGTCAAAATATGCTCACCTCCTATAAACATTAAACACTCTCCTTTCTTTAAAGATTTTATTTCTATTTTTTCTTTTTCTGATAAATTAGTATATTGTTCTAGTACTTTAATATTTTCTTCTTCTAAGGAGAAAAATGTTTTTATTTCTGAATTATTTAATATACTTTTTCCATATGTGCCTTGCTCTAAACTAAATAAATCTGAAACATCTTGTGTAATTGCAACACTACTTCCACCATATTTTCTAATTGTTTTAAATATTTTATAAATAAAACCTGCAACCTCTTTATTTGAAGTAACACCAATTAATCTCCAAATTTCATCCATATAAATTGCTTTTTTCTTTGTTCTATCTTTTTTTATTTTATCCCAAAATAGGTCTATAAAAAGCCACATACCATATTTTAAATTATCTTCACCCAGTTCATAAACATCTGCTATAATTAAATTATTTTCTAATTCTACATTAGTATAATTATTAAAAAATTTTAATGAACCTTTTATAAATGGAATTAATTTAATTTGAAATTTTTTTGTTCTTTCATCTTTTCCTAATAATTCATATAAATCCTGTAATATAGGCATATCATATGTATCTTTAAAAATAGGTTTTATTATAATTTTATTTTCTTCTTTTTTATACAAAGAGTTATCATCAAATGTAATTTCTTTTTGCTTATATAATTCAATTAATTTTTCTTCTAAAATCGCTTTTTCTTCTTCATCTAAATTTCCAAAAATCAAATTAAAAAATCCAATTAATTTACTAATTTTATTTGCTAAATATCCCTGCTCATTGTCTTCTATACTTTCTTTTCTGATATCAAAAATATTTATATATGTTTTTGAACCTGGACCTATTTTTAATAATGTACCATGTAAATTTTCACATAATTTGCCATATTCCCTATCTGGATCAACAATATATTGTTCAATATTTAAAAGTCTATTTCTTAAAATTAATAATTTTGTATAAAAAGATTTTCCTGCACCACTTGTTCCAAAAATACAAATATTAGCATTTTTATATTTTTGTGAATTATATCTATCTATAAAAACTAATGAATTATTATAAATATTAGTTCCAATAAAAATTCCTTCTTCATCAAAAATTGCAGAAGATATAAAAGGATATGTAGAAACTAGACCACTTGTTAAAATATTTCTTCTACCTGCTTCTTTTAAATCTTGTGAATTTTCCATCAATGGCAAAGTTGCTAAAAATGCTTGCTCCTGCCTAAAATAAGCCCTTCTTATTTGCATACCTTTACTTTGCAAAATGCCCTCTATTTTATTCAATAGATATTCTAAATCTTTTATATTAACAGAAAATACAGTTATGTAAATATATAAAAAATATAATTCCTCATTATTTACCTGCATTTCTTTTCTTATATATTTTGCATCATTATATGTAAATGCTGCAATATCAATATCTTGCCTATTTTGATTATTCATTTTTAAATCCACACCAACATTTCCAATATGATATGTTAAATCTCTAATTGTTTTATATGTATCTTGTTTTTCATAAAATATAGAAATATTTAAATTAATATTGGTATCAATTATAGATTTTAAAATTAATTCTGTTTGTTCTCTAAAATAATTTACAATAATTAATGTAGAATAATAATTATTATCAATTTCAATATATTTAGGATTTAATAAATTTATATATGATGGTGCAATTTCATCTTTTTCTGTAATTACACCTTTCAAAAATTCAAAATTATTATTTGTTTTTTCTTGTTTTTTTATTAAATTTATTTTTTTATTTATTTTTTCTAAAATATCTTTTTTAAAATTGAAAATACTCTCACCTTCTTTTTCACTCTCTAATTTCCAACTTTTAATTTCCAACCTCTAGCCTAATATTTAAAAATGAAAATAAAATTAAAATTATTTCTTTTTTATTATTAAAATCTGTAACAATATTTCCACACCTTGCTAAGCAATCTTTTATTTTAAAATATTTATCATTTAAATCCTCTGTGGCATAATCATCAAAATTTATAATTTCTTTATTTTCATTTTTATATTTTAAAATAATATAAAAATTCTTAGATGATGATTTTTTACTATGATTTAAATTTTTTATATATTGGATATATTTTTTAGAAATTTCTCGAATATAATCTTTTTCATTAATTGCACTTTTATTAATTGCTTTTATGTGTTTGCTTAAATCTTCTTTATTGCTCTGAATTAATATTTGAAAATTAAAATTACAAGTTTTTAGAAATAATTTATATGAATTTAAAATAGCTTCTTTTTCTAATTCAGATTTCAAATTAAAATTAATTGGTTTTATTTTAATTATTTTTATATAAGTATTATCTTTTAATTTAATAATTCCATTATCTAATATTTTTTGAAATGGTAGCCAATCCTGAACTGATTTATTTTTTTGTTTTTTCATGCTCCTCCTTTTTTACTTTCAAGTTGAAATTTAAAAGAATTAAAACTTTTGATTTTAAAATATTCATGAATAAATCCTTTTGGGCGACCAAAGGTCGCCCCTTAAATGATATAATTATTTTACAATTTTTGGCAAAAAATGTCAAGAAAAATCGTATGACAAAATTCGACAAAATATGACATCTAAATATCCAAATTCCTTACATATTTTGCATTATCTTCTATGAATTTTCTTCTTGGCTCAATTTCATCTCCCATAAGTAAAGTAAATATTGCATCTGCTCTTATTGCATCATCCATGGTTACCTTTATTAAAATACGTTTTTCTGGATCCATTGTAGTTTCCCATAATTGTTCAGGATTCATTTCACCAAGACCTTTATATCTTTGAATACCAACTTGGTCTCTTGCAATTCCTTTTTCTTCTAAATCCTTAAAAGCTTTTGCCAAATCTTCATCTGTGTAGCAATATATATCTTCCATACCTTTTTTGGATAATTTATAAAGTGGTGGTTGTGCTAAATATACATTTCCATTTTCAATTAAAGGTCTCATATATCTAAAGAAAAATGTTAATAATAATGTTCTAATGTGTGCACCATCAACATCAGCATCTGCCATTATAATTACTTTTCCATAGCGAATTTTACTAATATCAAAATCTTTACCAATGCCTGCACCAACAGCCAAAATAACTGGTTGTAATTTATCATTATTATAAATTTTATCAGCCCTAGATTTTTCTACATTAAGCATTTTTCCCCAAAGTGGAAGTATTGCTTGGAATTTTCTATCTCTACCTTGTTTTGCACTACCACCTGCAGAATCTCCCTCTACTATATATACCTCGCACTCCTCTGGTACTTTACTACTGCAGTCCGCTAATTTTCCTGGTAAAGTAGAAGTCTCTAATGCACTTTTTCTTCTTACTAATTCCCTAGCTTTTCTAGCAGCTTCCCTAGCACGTGATGCATTAATGCATTTTTCCAAAATAGCTTTTCCAACTGATGGATTTTCTTCTAAAAATGTTGACAAAGCATCATTTACTAAACTTGCAACAATTCCAGAAACATTACTATTTCCTAATTTTGTTTTTGTTTGTCCCTCAAATTGTGGTTCTTTAACTTTTACAGAAACAACAGCTGTAATACCTTCACGAATATCTTCCCCCAATAGATTAGGATCTTTTTCCTTTATTAAATTATGACTTCTTGCATAATCATTAAATGCCTTAGTTAGCCCTCTCTTAAATCCTTCCAAGTGTGTTCCACCTTCTATGGTATTAATATTATTAACAAAACTATAAATATTTTCTGAATATGCTGTTGTATATTGAAAAGCAATTTCAACTGGTACTTCCCCATCTTTTTCAATATAAATTGGTTTATCATGTATTTTTTCTTTGTTTTTATTTAAATATTCTACAAATGAATTTAATCCACCTTCAAAATGGAATTCAGCTTTTTTAATATTTTCTGGGTCTCTTACATCTTGAATATTGATTTTTAAGCCCTTTGTTAAAAACGCAATTTCCCTAAATCTAGTTTCCAATGTTTCATATTCATAATCCAAAGTTTCAAAAATTGTGCTATCTGCTAAAAATCTAACTTTTGTACCAGTTTTATCAGAATCACCTATTCTAGTTAAAGGTTCAACAGTTTTTCCCCTTTGGAATTTCATTTCAAAAATTCCTCCATCTCTTTGAATAGTTACCTCCGTCCATTCAGATAAAGCATTAACAACAGATGCACCAACTCCGTGAAGACCACCAGATACCTTATATCCACTATCTCCACCAAATTTTCCACCTGCATGTAATTTAGTATATACAGTTTCTGCTGCAGATATTTTAGTTTTTGGGTGAATATCAACAGGAATTCCTCTACCATTATCTTTTACTTGAATTATATTACCTGGTTGAATCTCTATATCAATTTGTGTACAATATCCTGCTAAAGCCTCATCAACACAGTTATCTACAATTTCATACACCAAATGATGCAAACCTCTAACAGAAACACTACCAATATACATTCCAGGTCTTTTTCTAACTGCTTCTAATCCTTCTAATACTTGAATTTGATCTGCACTATACTCATGTTCAAATTTTTCCATTTTGTAACCTCCAAAATTATTATGCTTTTTATTTTCTTTTTCTTTTGTCTTTATTATCATATCACTAGATAGCTTTATTTTGCAAATATTTTTTATCGACTTTTTTTATTTTCATGTTATAATAAAAATAGGAAATGGAGAAACCACATCTGCTTTTTCTCATTTCCTATAATAATAGGATACAATACTTATTTGTAAAAATCAACTATGTTTTTAAATATTAATCTAAAATTTCTCCGTTTTGTACTTGATACAAATTATATTCTTTTCCTAAACTCATATTTTCTAATTTCATTTTATCTGTACAAGTTATAATTACTTGTGTGTCTTGAATATATTTTAAAAAACTTTTTCTTCTATTTGCGTCTAATTCAGACATAAAATCATCTAATAATAAAATTGGGTACTCCCCTATTTCATCATAAATAACATATAATTCTGATAATTTTAAAGTAAGAATTGAAGTCCTATGCTGACCTTGTGAGCCATAAATTAAAACTTCTTTATCATTTATAAAAGCTTTAAAATCATCACGATGAATTCCCTTAGTTGTAAAACCTTTAATTATATCTAATTTTCTTCTTTGCCTTAATAAACTTAAATATTTTTCTTTATTATCACAATCAGAAATATATTCCAAAGTTAATATTTCTTTTTCATTTGTAATTTGAGGATGAATTAATTTTATTTTTTCTTTTAATTTTTCAATAAATTCATTTCTATATTTCCAAACTAAAACTGCATAATCTGCCAATTTTTCATCCCAAATTTCTAGCATTTCCTCTGGTTTGTTTTCATCTTTAATTTGTCTTAAATAATTATTTCTCTGCTCTAATACTTTTAAATAATTATTTAAATTATGCACATAATTAGGCCTTAACTGCCCTATCATCATATCTAAAAAACGTCTTCTCTTGTCTGGTCCATTTTTTAATATTTGAATATCATCAGGTGTAAAAATAACTAAATTCAAATTTCCTATTAATTCACTTAATTTTTTTATTTTTACCCCATTTACCTCAATTTGTTTTTTATTAGATAAAACAACTTTTATTTTACCATCTCTATCAGATTTTTGATATTTAATATTAACTTCTAAAAAATCTTTTTGTAATTTAATCATTTCTTTTTCTTTAGAAGTTCGAAATGATTTTCCAAATCCACATAAAAATATTGCTTCTAAAATATTGGTTTTTCCTTGCGCATTATTCCCATAAAAAACATTAATATGTGGATTTAATACAATTTCTTGTCCATCATAATTACGAAAATTTTTCAAATTAATTTGCTCTATGTACATCTAATTTGCTCTTTTCTATCTATGTTTGGAAAAGAATTGTTATTTGGCTAGGAATAAGTTATTTAAAAGGCAAGGGCGCATACTTTTTGTATGTAACCGCGTTTTAAATGACTTATGACGACGCCAAATGGCAATTATTTTTCAAACAATTTTACTCTTTCATTCTAATCGGCAACACCATATAAACATAATCCCCATTTTCTTCAGTTGGTCTAATAATACATGGTGAAATGCTTGTACCAAAATCTATAAATACTTCTGGGTCATCTATTGCACGCAAAGCATCTAAAAAATATTTCGGATTAAATCCAGCTTCTAAATTCTGTCCTTCAGTTTCTACAAACATTTCCTCTTTTGCATCACCTGTTTGATTTGTACAAGAAATTGTAATTTTTCCAATATCAATATTAACCTTAACAGGATATTTTTTCTCTTTTTCAATGCTTGAAGCAGAAATTAAACTTACCCTTTCAAAACAATTTTGAATAGCATTTTTATCAACTCTTATTCTTGTTTCCCATTTTTCTGGAATAACACTAGCATAATTTAAAAATTCGCCATCTAATAACCTAGTTACAATTTTACAATTTTCCATTTCAAATAAAGCTTGATTTTTAGCAACACCTATTTTTATAGTATCAAAAGAATCCAATAAAATTTTATTAATCTCATTTAAAGTTCTACCAGGTATTACTGCAGAAAAATCATTTACTGCTGTCTGCAAAAATCTACTTTTCCATGCTAATCTAAATCCATCAACTGCTACTACATTTAATTTATTATTTTTAATTTCAAATAAACAACCTGTAAAAATTGGTCTATTTTCTTCTGTACTTACTGCAAAAATAGTTTTTCTAATCATATCTTTTAAACTATTTTGTTCCATTTCAATAGAATTTTCTATATTAATTTTAGGTAATTCTGGAAATTCATCTGGGTTCATTGTTGCAAGCTTATACAAAGAACCTTCACACTCAATAACTAATAAATTATTCTCATTAATATTAATATGAATTTCACTATCTGGTAATTTACGAATAATTTCACTAAACATTATAGCATTTACAACAGTAGCTCCTTGTTCTTCTACATTACATTCCATAATGTATTCAATTCCTATTTCTAAATCATATGTTGTAAATTTTACTTCTTTATCATTTGTTTGAATTAAAATTCCTTCTAACACTGGCATTGTTGTTTTAGATGCTACCGCTTTTGTTACGGAATTAATAGCTTTAAGGATTGTATCCTTATCACAAACAATCTTCATTTTACCTCGTCCCTTTCTTTAATATAATAAATAAATATATTTAGTAGTAGTAGTAATAGGTGTTGTGGATATTGTGGAAAACTATCATAAACCTTAATATCCGTAGTAAAACTTTTGTTGATAACTTTGTGGATAATTTAAAAAGTTATCTACAGTTTCAACTTTTTAATGTGGAAAAGATTTTATCAACAGGTTATCAACAGGAAATTCACAGGGGCCTGTGGATATCTAATGTAAGACTTCCGTAAGAAGAATTACAAAAAATCTTTCCAAACGAGTATTTGAAAAACATAAATTTCAAAAAAGTCAATTTTTTGCTTACTTATTCATTATTATTTAAAAATAATGAGTTTTTCACAGTTTCCACAATTAACTTTGTATTTGAATTTTGATTTATTTCAGATTCTATTTTTTCACATGCATGCATAACTGTTGAGTGGTCTCTTTTACCAAAAGCATTTCCTATTTTAGGATAAGAAATTTGAGCAACACTTTTGCATAAATACATTGCAATTTGCCTAGGAAAAACAACATCACTAGACCTTCTAGAACCTTTTAAATCTGCTACAGAAATATTAAAATATTTTGCAACAACATCTTGGATATATTCTATAGATAAAACCTTATTTTGGTTATGAACAACATCTGCAATAGCTTCTTCTGATAAAGCTATGCTAAAAGGCATATTTTTTAATATTGATAAAGCAACTAATTTATTTAATGCACCCTCTAACTCCCTAATATTTGTATTAATTTTGGTTGCAATATTAGATAAAATTTCATTATCAATAATAATGTTATCTGTTTGAGCCTTTTTTTGCAATATTGCCATACGTGTTTCATAATCTGGGTTAGAAATATCAGCAATTAACCCCCACTCAAAGCGAGTTCTTAGCCTATCTTCCAAAGGCTGAATATCTTTTGGAGGTCTATCACTAGAAAGAATTATTTGCTTGCCAGCCTCATGCAAAGTATTAAAAGTATGAAAAAATTCTTCTTGATTTCTATCCCTACCTGCTAAAAATTGAATATCATCAATTAAAAGCACATCTGTATTGCGGTATTTATTGCGAAAATTCTCCATCTTCCCTTCTTTAATACCATAAATTAAATTATTATTAAATTCTTCTGATGTAACATATAATACATTTGCATTTTTATTATGCTTTAAAATTTCATTACCAATTGCATGCATCAAGTGGGTTTTACCAAGCCCAACACCACCATATAAAAACAAAGGATTATATGCAGTACCAGGTGCTTCAGAAACAGCTAAAGCTGCTGCATGTGCAAACCTATTATTCTCCCCCACTACAAAACTATCAAAAGTATATTTAATATTTAAATTTGATTTGTTATATGTAGGTGTTATAGAAGGAGAATTATTTGAAACACTGTTATTAATATCAATTCCAGCATCTTTAAGTTCTTCATCACAAATTACTTTTATATCATAATCAATATTGGTTAAAAATGAAAAAGTATTTTTAATTAAAGTTGCATATCTGCCTGTTATCATATCTTTGTGAACTATAGAACCAACATGAAAAGTAATTGTAGAATTTTCCATAGATATAATTTCTAAAGGAATTATCCAAGTTTTATATGCAATACTTGTTACTTCTGGTTCTAATAATTTTTTTGCTTTAGTAAGTAGTTCGTCTATTTCTTTTCTTTGCATCTTTTTTCATCCTTCCAGTATTTTTGCAATTGATTATGTGAAGTTATCCACAGAGTTATCCACAACTGTGGATAAGTAAACCTTAATAAAGTCTTATTTTTTAACAAAAAATCGATATAATTAACATAAATTTATTATATAGAAAAACCGCTAAAGAGCGTAATTCCCTATGTTTTTATATCATATCAAAAATGTGTGACTTTAGTCAATAGAAATAAAAATAAAAATGAAAATTGTTTTGTAATATTGACATAACTATATTTTGTGGTGTATAATATTGACGTTAATGTAAAAATTAGTTATTTTGCCTTATGAAAAATAATAAAATATAAAGACAATAGGAAGCAGGAGGTGCTAAAATGAAAAGAACATATCAACCTAAAAAAAGACAATTACAAAAAGAACATGGTTTTATGAAAAGAATGAAAACTAAAAGCGGAAGAAATGTATTAAAAGCAAGACGTGCAAAAGGTAGAAAAAAATTAAGTGCATAAAACAAAAGGTCACTTAAAAAGTGACCTTTTTAGTATTAAATAAGAGTGGTTTTAATGAAAAAAATAAAAACATTGAAGAAAAATTATGAGTTTAAAAATGTTTTAAATAAAGGCAAGTTTTATATTGGAAATCAAATTATAATTTATATTATCCAAAATGAGGAAAACGCAAACCGCATAGGAATTGCAATTTCCAGTAAAACATGTAATGCTGTAAAAAGAAACAGTATTAAAAGAAAAATTAGAGAAAATTATCGCTTAATATCAGGTAATTTAAAACAAGGTTATCAAATTGTTTTTTTATGGAATAAAAAAATTCCTGTAGAAAATGCCGATTTTAATATAATTAAAAAAGACATGGAATTTATTTTTGTAAAGGCAGGAATATTAAAATGAAGAACTTATTTATTTTTTTATTAAAAGGATACAAAAAAATAATTTCACCAATTCTAGGTTCTTTAGGTATTCACTGCAAATTTTATCCTAGTTGTTCAGAATATATGATGCAAGCAATAGAAAAATATGGCTGTATTAAAGGCATATTTTTAGGGATAAAAAGATTATTAAGATGCCATCCTTTTGCAAAAGGTGGATATGATCCTTTAAATTAAAAAATAATTAATAGGGAGGAATTTATGGGATTTATATCAGAATTATTTGGATATCTCCTAAATTGGTTATATAGTTTAGTAAATAATTATGGTATTGCAATTATTATTTTTTCTGTAATATTAAGAATAATCTTAATACCAATTACTATAAAACAACAAACTACAATGAAGAAAACTTCTAAACTTCAAGAAAAAATGGCAGAAATTCAAAAGAAATATAAAAATAATCCAGAAAAATTAAATCAAGAAACAATTGCATTATATAAAAATGAAAAAATGAGTCCATTTAGTGGTTGCTTAAGTTCAATATTGCAAATTATCATTATTTTATCAGTATTTTGGCTAGTTAGCCAACCACTTACATATATGAAACGCATAAATCCAGAAATAATTGGAAAATATACTGCTGAAATGCAAGAAAGTGGCTTTGAGCAAAATGGTGGATATATACAAATTAGTTTACTAGATTATGCAGAAACAAAATATCAAGAAGTAAATAATCAGTTACAACAAGAAAATGTGGAAAATAGGGAAGAGTTAGAAGCAAAAAGAGATGAATATAATAGCTTGAGATTAAATATGCATTTTTTAGGAATTGATTTAAGTAAGGTTCCAACACAAAATTTAAATGACTGGAAAGTATATGTAATTCCTGGACTTTATGTAATTACTTCATTTATTTCTATAAAATTAACTACAGCAACACAAAAAAAGAAGAAGAAAAAACAAGATATTGTTGTAGAAAATGGTGAAGTTAAAGAAAATGAAATAGACCCAATGGAACAAATGCAAGCTATGAGCCAAAACATGACATATATGATACCAATAATGTCTGTTATAATTGCTGTAATTGCACCATTAGGACTTGCCCTATATTGGCTAGTAAGTAATATTTTAATGATAATTGAAAGATTGATAATTAATAAAATTATGTCACTTAAAGAAAGCAAAGACGGGGAGGAAGAACAAAATGGCTAAAACTATTATTGCAGAAGGCAGAACTACTACTGAAGCTATTGAAAAAGGGTTAAATGAGTTAGGAGTTTCAAAAGATAGAG
Organism: uncultured Clostridia bacterium; assembly: GCA_944391825.1. GTDB lineage: Bacteria > Bacillota > Clostridia > TANB77 > CAG-508 > CAG-273. The sequence continues at coordinate 13,621 of CALXUZ010000019.1, forward strand.
TAGAAATTAAAATCTTAGAAAATGATGAAAAAAGAAGCTTTTTTAGTATTTTAGCTCCTAGAATAGTAAAAGTAGAAATGACTTTAAAAGATGAGTCAAATCATGTTAAAGATAATAAATTAGCTGAAGAACATAAAAAATATCAAAAAAAGGAAAAAGTACATTTAAAACCAGAAGAATTAGAAGTTGCAACTAAAAATTTAACTAGTTTTTTAGATGAATTTGTTTCCAAGGTAAAGAATATAAGCTATAATATAACTTCTGATGAGGAATATATATATGTTGAAATAAATGGCGAAAATGCAGGAACATTTATTGGCTACAGGGGAGATACTCTAAATGCCATGCAAAGTATTTTAACTACAATTGCAAATAAAAACTTAAAGACAAAAGCACATATTATATTAAATATTGAAAATTATCGTGAAAAAAGAAAAAAGTCATTAGAAGGGTTAGCAAATAAACTTTCAAAAACTGTTATAAAAACTGGCAAAAATGTAACTTTGGAGCCAATGTCAGCTTATGAAAGAAAAATAATACATAATTATTTACAAAAAAATAATTTAGTTACAACATATAGTGTTGGAGAAGAACCATATAGAAAAGTGGTTATAAGTAAAAAGAATATATAAAAATCGGAAGTCAAAGTTCGGATTTTAGCCTATAAAGCTATTTCTAATTTTGACTTTTTATTTTGAAAAGAAAGGAAAATAAAAATGAGCACAATAGCAGCAATATCAACTGCTCCAAGTAATGGGGGAATTGGAATAATTAGAATAAGTGGAAAAGATTGTTTTAAAATATTAGAAAAAATATTTAAACCAGTAAATCCACAAAAAATAGAAGATATCCGCGGATATACTATGAAATATGGGCATATCATAAACTTTAAAACTAATGAAAATATAGATGAAGTATTAGTTTCATATTTTAAAGCTCCTAAAAGTTACACAACAGAAGATATGTGCGAAATAAATTCACATGGTGGAATAGTGGTAGAACAGGAAATTTTAAACCAGTGCTTGCTTGCTGGTGCAACCTTAGCAGAGCCAGGTGAATTTACCAAAAGAGCATTTTTAAATGGAAGAATTGATTTATCACAGGCAGAAGGTGTTATTGATTTAATTAATAGCAAAACAGAGAAAGAAGCTAAAGCCTCATATAATCAACTAGAAGGAGCATTATCTAAAAAAATTCAAGAGATAAGAAAAGATTTGTTAGATATTATGGCAGATATAGAGGCTTCAATTGATTATCCAGAGTATGATATAGAAGAATTAACTAGCCAAAAAATAGAAAATGTAATAAAAAATGTAAAAGAAAAGTTAGTAAATTTGGAAAATAGCTTTGAAAATGGGAAAATCTTAAAAGATGGCATAAATACCGTAATTGTAGGAAAGCCAAATGCAGGTAAATCTTCTTTATTAAATGCAATTTTAAATGAAGAAAGAGCCATTGTAAGTAGTGTAGAAGGTACCACAAGAGATACTATAGAGGAATTTATAACTGTTCATGGAATCCCTTTAAAAATAATAGATACAGCAGGAATTAGAAATGCAAAAGATGAAATAGAAGAAATAGGGGTAAAAAAGGCTATAAACCTAATAGAAAAGGCAGATTTAGTTATATATATAATAGATAACACAATACCTTTGCAAGAAGAAGATAAAAAAATACTTTCTTTAATTAAAGATAAAAAAGCAATAATATTACTAAATAAATTAGATGAAGGAGATTTGAAACTAGAAAATAGCCAAGAATTAAAACAAATAGAAAAACCAATTATAAAAATATCTGCAAAAAATAAAGTGGGACTTGAAGAAGTATACAATAAAATTGCAGAAATGTTTAAATTAAATGAGATAGAAATATCTCAAGGAAATGTTATAACAAATATAAGGCACAAAAATCAAATTAGAAAGGCGATAAATGCAATAGACGAATCATATTATGTCTTTGAAGAAAAAATGCCTCTAGACCTAATTTCTGTGCCAATAAAAGAAACCTTGCAAGAATTAAGCAGTATTACAGGCGAAAACGTATCAGAAGATATAATAAATGAAATTTTTTCAAAATTCTGTCTGGGAAAATAACTTATAATAAAAATATTATTACTTTAAGCGTGAAAATAATTACGAAAAACTACAACAAAAAGACAAATAACGTAAAAATAAACCTATAAGTTATACCTTGTTTCCTTACAGCGCAAACGATTACAGGATTTTGACGAAAAAATTAGCTAGTCAAAAAGACAACACAAAAATTTTGTGAAACATATAGACCAGAGATAAAAGGTTTTCGACAAAATTCGACAAACGTTGCGAGCACTTTTAGCCGGTTTCCGTTTCACAATTAACTGGAAAAATAGATGGAGGAATAAAAAATGATGTATGATGCAGGAAAATATGATGTAGCAGTAATAGGTGCTGGACACGCTGGATGCGAGGCGGCTCTAGCGACAGCGCGTTTAGGACTAAAAACACTATTATTCTCAATAACCTTAGAAGCAGTAGCAAATATGCCGTGTAACCCACATATTGGTGGAAGTTCAAAGGGACATTTAGTAATGGAGATAGACTGCTTAGGCGGAGAAATGGGAAAAAATATTGATAAAACATATACTCAGCTTAGGATGCTAAATACCTCAAAAGGTCCAGCAGTCTATTCTTTAAGGGCTCAGGCGGACAGAAAAAAATATCAAGCAGAAATGAAACATACATTGGAAAAAGAAAAAAATCTTTTTCTAAAGCAAGCTGAAATTGTAAATATAGGTGTTGAGGATAATAAAATAAAATGGATAGAAACAAATATAGGTGCTAGATATGATGTAGATGCCGTTATTTTGGCGACTGGAACATATTTAAAAGGAAAAATATACATTGGTGAAGTATCATATGAAAGTGGACCAGATGGAGTATTCCCAGCAAATAGTCTATCAGAAGTATTAAAAAATTTAGGAATAAATCTAGTAAGGTTTAAAACAGGAACTCCAGCAAGGATTAATAAAAAATCTATAGATTTTTCTAAAATGGAAAGACAAGATGGAGATAAGCACCCAATGGCATTTTCTTTTGAAGACAAAATAGAAGAAGGCAAAGAACAATTGCCATGCTACTTAACATATACAACAGCTGAAACACATGAGATTATAAGGAAAAACCTGCACCGCTCGCCACTATATGCAGGAGATATAAAAGGTACAGGACCAAGGTATTGCCCTTCAATAGAAGATAAGGTTGTACGCTTTGCAGATAAAGAAAGACACCAAATATTTGTTGAGCCAATTGGTAGAGATACAGAAGAAATGTATATACAAGGTATGAGTTCATCTTTGCCAGAAGACGTACAAATAGCAATGTATCACACAATACCTGGGCTTGAACATGCAGAATTTACAAGACCAGCATATGCAATAGAATATGACTGCATAGACCCTTCAGAATTAAAACTATCTTTAGAACACAAAAAAATTAGTGGGATGTTTTTTGCAGGTCAAATAAATGGAACTTCTGGCTATGAAGAAGCAGCAGCACAGGGAATTATGGCAGGAATAAATGTAGCACAAAAATTAAAAGGAAAAGAACCAGTAATTTTAGACCGTTCACAAGCATATATAGGCGTTTTAATAGATGATATTGTTACAAAAGGAACTAATGAGCCATATAGGATGATGACTTCAAGAGCGGAATATAGGCTTTTATTAAGGCAGGACAATAGTGACTTAAGATTAACAGAAATTGGGCATGAAGTAGGGCTAATATCAGAAGAACGCTATCAAAAATTCTTAATCAAAAAGCAACAAATTGAAAAAGAAATAGAGCGTTTAGAAAATACGACTATAAAACCAACAGAAAAAGTAAATAAACTCTTGCAAATCCACAACTCATCACCACTTACAACAGGTGCAAAACTAGCAGAATTACTAAGAAGAACAGAATTAAATTATAATGATTTGAAAGAAATAGATTTAGAAAGACTTGATTTACCAGAAGAAGTTACAAAAGAAGTAGAAATAGAAGTGAAATATAAAGGCTATATTAAATTACAAGAACAACAGGTAGAAAAATTTAAAAAATTAGAGAAAAAACTATTGCCACAAAATATTGACTATGCTACTATTAAAGGATTAAGATTAGAAGCAAGGCAAAAACTAAACAAAATAAAGCCAAATTCAGTTGGCCAAGCTTCAAGAATATCAGGTGTTTCACCAGCAGATATATCTGTATTATTAATCTATTTAGAACAGCAAAATCAGGTAAAATAATTATAAGGAGTAAATTTAATGGAAAAACAAGAATTTAAAGCAAAATTAAAAGAAGAAGCTATGCAATTTGGAATAGAACTTTCAGGAAAAGAGCAAGATAATTTCTATAACTACATGAAACTATTATTAGACTGGAACGAAAAAATAAACTTAACAGCAATAACAGAACCAAAAGAGATAATAACAAAGCATTTTGTAGATAGCTTAAGCATAACTTCATATATAAACGAAAATGATAGAATTCTAGATATAGGCACAGGAGCAGGTTTTCCAGGAATTCCAATTAAAATAGTTTTAGAAAAAAATGAAATAACATTATTAGATTCATTAAATAAAAGAATTAACTTTTTAAATGAAGTAATTGAAAAATTGGACTTAAAAAATATCCAAGCAGTACATGGAAGAGCAGAAGAATTTAATAAAATAGATGAAAACAGGGAAAACTATGATATAATAGTATCAAGGGCTGTAGCCAAGCTTAATGTGTTATTAGAATATATGCTACCATTTGTGAAATTAAATGGAAGATGTATATGCATGAAATCTGCAGACATTGGTGAAGAATTAAAAGAAGCAGAAAATGCAATAAAAATACTTGGTGGAGAGATAGAAAAAATTGATGAAATTATATTAAAAAATACAGATATAAAAAGAAAAATTATAGTAATAAAAAAGGTAAATAAAACACCAAGTAAATACCCTAGAAAGGCTGGTACACCTGCAAAAGAACCAATTAAATAATTATATAAAATCAAAAAATCTTAAAATTATTTTTAAGATTTTTTTTATAAATTTTTAAAATTTCATTGACATATTTTTAATATTTATATATTATTAATATGTAAATTTTTTTAAGAAAAAATATATTTAGTATAATAACCTTGGCTTTCCAAACAAGTAAAATACAAGAAATTCAGACAATAAAAACGGCTTAAATCTGATATTTTCACAAACAGTTTACGTAACATAAGTTAAATACTAAGTTTACATAACATAAAAAGGAGGCAATATAATTGGGAAAAATTATAGCAATAGCAAATCAAAAAGGTGGAGTAGGAAAAACTACAACAGCAATAAATTTAAGTACTTTACTAGCTAAAAGAGGTAAAAAAGTTCTGTTAATAGATGCAGACCCACAAGGAAATGCAACAAGTGGAGTGGGCATGGATAAAAATGTTGAACTTTCTGTATATGACTTAATTATAAATGATGAAATAAATCCAGCTGACACAATACAAAAAACAGAAATAAAAAATTTATCTATTTGCCCATCAAATATAAACCTTGCAGGAGCTGAAGTTGAGCTTGTATCAATGATGTCAAGGGAATACAGAATGAAAGAAAAATTAGATATGGTAAAAGAAAATTACGACTATATCATAATAGACTGCCCACCATCATTAGGACTAATAACATTAAATTCATTTACTGCGGCAGATAGTGTTTTAATACCTGTACAATGCGAATATTACGCATTAGAGGGACTAGGACAATTGCTAAACACAGTAAAACTAGTACAAAAGCATCTTAACAAAAACTTAGAAATAGAAGGGGCACTTTTAACAATGTATGATGCAAGAACAAACCTATCAAATCAGGTAGTAAAAGAAGTTAGTAGATATTTTGAAAACAAAGTATATAAAACTGTTATTCCAAGAAACGTTAAATTAAGTGAAGCTCCAAGCTATGGTATGCCAATAAGTGTATATGACCCAAGGTCAAAAGGGGCAAAAAGCTATGATAAATTTGTAAAAGAACTTTTAAAAAACAACGAAAATTCTGCTAAAGGCAAACATGCAGTTTAATAAAATAAAAAGGGAGAGTGAATATAAATGGGTGCAAAAAAAACAGGTTTAGGAAAAGGTTTAGAAGCATTATTTAATGAAAACCAATTAACTAAAGAAGAAGAAAGAAAACTAAAAGATGGGGAAGAAATTGTGCAAAGCATTAAAGTAATAGACATAGAGCCAAACAGAAATCAGCCAAGAAGGTCTTTTCCAGCAGAATCATTGGAAGAACTTGCAAAATCTATTGAAAAATATGGAATTATTCAACCAATAATAGTTACAAAAAAAGATGGATATTACGAAATAGTTGCAGGAGAAAGAAGATGGAGAGCTGCAAAAAAAGCAGGATTAAGAGAAATGCCTTGCATAGTAAGAGATAGTGACGAACGTAAAAACAAAGAAATAGCATTAATAGAAAATATCCAAAGGGAAGACCTAAACCCAATAGATAAAGCAAGGGGATTTAGGCAATTATTGGATGATTATAACATGACACAACAACAATTAGCAGATATAATAGGAATAAACAGAACAACAGTTACAAATATTTTAAGGATTTTAAATTTGGATGAAAGAGTAATAAATTTAGCCTTAGAGGGTAAACTAACAGAAGGACACTGTAGATCACTACTAGCATATACTGATCCAGACTTACAATATCAAACAGCACTTAGAATAATAGAAAGAGGAGAATCTGTTAGAGAAGTTGAAAAAAAGGTAAAGTTAAAAAAACAAATACCTAAAAAAGAAGAAGCACAAAGAGCAGCTATTTGTAGAGACATAGAAGACTCATTTCAAAGCTTTTTCGGCACAAAAGTTAAATTAAATGCTGGAAAAAGAAGTGGTAAAATAATAATACAATACACATCAAATGATGAACTAGAAAGAATTATGAAATTAATTAAGTAAATAATAAATAAATAAATAAATTAATTAATTAATTAATTTACTAAATCTATTAGCAAATGGTTAGTATAAAATAAAATTTAATGAAATTAATTGATAGACAAGTTGTGACCAAGAGCAAAATTTTAATGAAATATTTGATTGACAAATGGTTGAAAAATGCTTAAATTTACATTAAAAAAGCCTTGACAGTAAAGGCTAAATATGTTAATATAAATACTGTTACCAAGTTCGGTAACAGATAGGAGCAGAGGTGGTCGAGTTGGTTTATGGCACCAGTCTTGAAAATTGGCGTAGGTTTGTAGCCTACCGTGGGTTCGAATCCCACCCTCTCCGCCAAATTAATTAAATAGAAGTTAGATATAATAAACTCTAACTTCTATAATTATATGGAGGCTTACCCAAGTGGTTGAAGGGGACAGTTTGCTAAACTGTTAGGGTTCGCAAGGGCCGCGAGGGTTCAAATCCCTCAGCTTCCGCCAAACTTAGTTGGGACAGTTCCTAGCTACCCTAAATAGTGTAATTTAGGAAAGAACAGCTAAAATAATTAAATATTAATTGTAATATGTAGGAAAAATCCTACATATTTTTTATTATATAAAATTATATTATAAATAATTAATTAAATAAATTAATTAAATTAAAATAAATAATTAATTAATTAATTAATCAATCAATTAAATTAAATAAAATAAAATAAATTAAATAAATAAATAAATAATTAATTAATTAAAATAAATTAAAATAAATTAAATTAAATTAAATAAATAAATAATTAATTAATTAAATAAAATAAAATAAAATAAATTAAATTAAATTAAATAAATAATTAATTAATTAAATAAAATAAAATAAAATAAAATAAATTAAATAAATAAATAATTAATTAA
>CALXUZ010000020.1 GCA_944391825.1 uncultured Clostridia bacterium
AAAAATGAAGAATAAATATAATGTAAAAGAATTAAAAGAAAAATTAGATAGATGTAGAAACGTTAATTTAGAAGATGCAACTCTAGACGATGTTGATGAAATAAGTTCTATAAAAATAGATAAAAGAAAACCAAGTAACGAGAGAATATTAGAATTTATTACAAAAGTAAAGAATCCTTACATATTTAAAGTAAAGGGAAAATTAGTTAGAATTAGTTTTACAGATACCGATAAGACTGCTGAAGATTGTCTAACTAATGTTTTAAAGAATTTATATAAATGAGGTGTTATAGTGAAAGATTATTTTAAAGATGATGAATATTGGAGAGTACATATTGATAAGAAACTTGAAGATGATATTTGGATAGATGAGTATAAAAAGTATTTTTCTAATAGTGGTAAATGTTTAGATTTGGGCTGTGGTATAGGTCAATATTCGCAAAAATTTATTAATTATGGTTATGATGTTACTTCTTCAGATATTTCAGATATTGCTTTAACAAAGGTAAAAGAGTTTAATAATAATGTAAAAAAAGTTGATATGAGAGATAAGTTGCCTTTTAAAAGTAATGAATTTGATGTAGTATTTGCTAATCTATCTATACATTATTTTTCAGATATAGATACTCAAAAGTTAATGCAAGAAATAAAGAGAATTTTAAAACGAGGTGGGATATTTGTTGGTAGTGTTAATGGAATTCAAGGTTATACTGCTATAAAAGATACTGCTGAGGAAATAGAACATCATTATTGGCTCAATAAAGGTAAATATGTTAGATTATTTGATAAAAAAGATTTGATGAAATATTTAAATATATTTGAAATAATTGAAGTAGATGAACGTGAAACCGTAAGATTTGAACATAAAAAGAATTATTTTATCTTTATATGTAAAAAGTAAAGGAAGTGATTTGAATGAACGACAAAATTCGACCAAACTCGACAAATATCAACTGGTATCCTGGGCATATGGCTAAAGCAAAAAGACAAATTATAGAAGACGTAAAATTAATAGATATTGTGGCAGAAATTATTGATAGCCGCATACCAATATCTAGCCAAAACCCAGATATAAAAGAAATTATAAAAGATAAAAAAAGACTTATTATACTTAATAAGTCTGATTTGGCTTGTGAAAAAGAAAATAAAAAATGGGTATCATATTTTGAAAATCAAAATATACCTGCAGTATTAGTAAATTCTGTTACAGGTACAGGAATTGCAGAAACAATAAATAAGATAAATGGAATTTATGATAAGGAAAAATATGAAGAAAAAGGCAGAGTAGGTAAACCTATAAGAATAATGATATTAGGAATTCCAAATGTTGGCAAGTCTTCGTTCATAAACAGAATTGCAAAAAGAAATACTGCACAAGTTGGCAACAAACCAGGAGTAACAAAACAAAAACAATGGATACATGTATCAGATAAAATAGAACTTTTAGATACACCTGGGGTATTATGGCCAAAATTAGACAATGAAAAAATTGCTTTAAATTTAGCATATACTGGAACTATAAAAAATGATATATTGTCAATAATAGATATTGGTTATGAATTTTTAAAATTATTTCAAAAAAAATACTTAGAAAATTTAAAAAAAAGATATAAACTAGGTGATAATGAATTAAATAATATTTTACAATTAGAAGAAGAAAGAGAAAAGATATTAGAACTAATGTCTTTAATAGCAAAAAAACGTGGAGCAATAATATCTGGTGGAGAAATAGACTATGAAAGAGTTTCAAATATTATACTAGATGATTTTAAAAGCGGAAAATTAGGCAGAATTACATTGGAAACACTTGAAGACGTGTCTTAGAGGTAAAAATTGACAGGTCATAAAATTAATTTAGGAGATTAGGAGAATATAAATTGGACTTATTTGGTAGAACTAAAAAAGTAGAAGAAGTAAAACAATTATCACCATTAACATGGGCATATATAGGTGATGCAGTATATGAATTGTATATTAGAACATATTTAATAAATAATACAAAGCTAAAACCACATGAACTACATTTAAAATCAATAAAATATGTAAAAGCTAAATCACAAGCAGAGATATTAGAAAAATTAGAACAAATTTTAACAGAAGAAGAAAAAGACATTGTTAGAAGGGGAAGAAATACAAAAGTAAACCATAGTGCTAAAAATGCAAGTGTACAAGAATATATGTATGCTACAGCGTTTGAAGCATTAATTGGGTATTTGTATTTAACAAATCAAGAGCAAAGGCTTAAAGAACTTCTTAAGAATATTAGTTGAAATTCGACAAAAATAATTGACTAAACTACCTAATTATGGTATAGTAATAAGGTAGTTATATGGCCCCGTGGTCAAGCGGTTAAGACGCAGCCCTCTCAAGGCTGAATCATGGGTTCGATTCCCGTCGGGGTCACCAAAGTTAGAAATACCCAGTAATATACGCACAAGAAAAAAAGGCGGTAATAACAGGCAATGAAGAAAATATTAATAACGGTGAAAATGGATTAGGATTAAGCGAACAAAAGCAATTGATAGAAAGACCAGAAAAAACATCAGGTACAGAAGATATAGGAATAATAACAACAGCAAAATGAATGGTGCTCGACTTGATCGATCTTATATCTATCCTTCTATGAATTCTTATAGCCTATTTCCAATAATAACCTTAAACTCTGAACTCATAGAAGGGAATGTTTCATTGGGATTTAGTATTAAATAGATATCAACCTACAAAAAAACAAGTTTTGTAAACACATCTTTACAGAACTTGTTTTTTCATAAAATATATATTGTTGAATACAAATAAAAGACTATAATGATATATTATAAAATTTTTATTAAAAGATACATAAAAACAGTTGACAAAACAAAAATTTGGTATATAATACATAAAACAAACAAATATTTGTAAATTCAAAATAGAGTTATAGCAATTATTAAATAAGGGAGTGTATTATATGCTTACAACATTACATATTAAAAATGTAGGAATTATTGATGATTTATCAATTGATTTAAATGATGGATTTAATGTTTTGACAGGCGAAACTGGTGCTGGAAAAACACTAATAATAGGTTCACTTACAATATTAGCAGGTGGTAGATTTTCAAAGGAAATGATAAGAAGTGGAGCGGATTTTTCTTTTATTGAAGCAAATTTTTATTGCCCACAAAACAAAAATGCTGTGGATGGTAATATCATAGTTTCAAGGGAAATCCATAATAATGGTAGAAATTCGTGTAAAATAAATGGAAGGATGGTTACAGTAAATGAACTTAAAGACTTTATGAGTCATATAATAGATATTCATGGTCAGCATGATAATCAATTAATTTTAAATAACGAAAATCATATTATATACTTAGATAAATTTATTGGGAAAGAAATTGAAGATTATTTAACCAAATATAGAGAAAAATTAAAAGAATACTGCAGATTAAAGCAAGAACTTAAAAACACATATGGTGAAGAACAAGAAAAGGAAAGAAGGTTAGATTTGCTTAATTATCAATTACAAGAAATTAAATCTGCAAATTTAAAAGAGTCAGATGAAATCGAATTAGAAGAAAAACACAAAAAAATGCAAAATGCAGAAAAATTAAAAGAAAATTTAAGTCAAATTGATATTGAACTAAATGAAAATGCAATATCTGCTATTAGTAACAGTATTAGGAATTTAGAAAAAATACAGAATTGCGGAGAAGAATATTTGGGTAAGTTAAATGCTTTAAAAGGAACTTATTATGATATTCAAGAATTAGCAAGGGATTTTAGTGATATGAGGGTAAGTATTGATTTTGACGAAGGAGAGCAAAATAGAGTAGAAGAAAGGCTTGATTTAATATATTCACTAAAAAGAAAATATGGAAATTCAATTTTAGAAATTCTAAATTATGGAAAAAAAGTTGAAGAAGAAATAAAAAAAATAGAAAATTTAGATGAATACCACAGCAAAATAAAAGAAAAAATAAATGATTTAAAAGAAGAAATGGAAATGCTTGCAGAAAAAATAGGTGATTTAAGGAAAAAATATAGTAAGATTTTATGCGAAAAAATTAATAATGAATTGAAAGAATTAGAAATGCCAAATGCTAAATTTGATATTAATATAGATAAAAATACTCAATTTAATGAAAACGGTCTTGATAATATAGAATTTATGATTTGTACAAATTTGGGTGAAGGTATGAAACCACTTGCCAAAATTGCATCTGGCGGTGAAATGTCAAGAATTATGCTTGCAATAAAATATGTTTTAGCAGATATTGATGAAGTAGCCACTTTGGTATTTGATGAAATTGATACAGGAATAAGTGGAAAAGCAGGACAAGCTGTTGGAGATAAAATGAAAAAAATAGCAAAAATACACCAAGTAATTTGTATTACACATTTGCCATCTATTGCTGCAAAAGGAGATTATAATTATTATATTTATAAGCAAACAAAAGAAAATAAGACATATACAAATATAAAACAATTAACAGAGGATGAGACTATTGAAGAAATTGCAAGAATATCTTCTGGAGAAATTACAGAAATTGCAAAAGCGCATGCAAGGGAACTTAGAAAAGTAAGTTAATAAGATGTAAATTTAAAAGATTAAAGGTCAATTTGTGAGATTATAAGCAGTTTATAAAAAAAATAATCACAAAATTTCTTCCAATTGTTTACATATTCGGACTTATGAGGTATAATAATACCATTGAAAGAAAAGGAGAGATTATATATGGAAGAAAATCAGGTAAATAATCAAGAAACGGAATTAGATTTAAATCATTTAATGATGGTTAGAAGGGAAAAATTAGCTAAATTACAAGAAGAAGGAAAAAATCCATTTGAAATAATAAAATTTAATAGGACATACAATAGCAAACAAGTAAAAGATAATTATGAAGAATTAGAAGGAAAAGATGTTACAATAGCAGGCAGAATTATGGCTAAACGTATTATGGGTAAAGCCTCTTTTTGCCATATTCAAGATGAAGAAGGCAAAGTTCAAAGTTATGTTAGTATAAATGATTTAGGAGAAGAAAGTTACAAACAATTTAAAGAATATGATATTGGTGATATCATCGGAATTACTGGCTTTGTTTTTAAAACTAGAACAGAGGAAATTTCTGTTCATGCAAAAGAAGTAACACTTTTATCAAAATCATTAAGACCTTTGCCAGAAAAGTTTCATGGATTAAAAGATACAGATTTACGTTATCGCCAAAGATATGTAGATTTGATAATGAACCCTGAAGTAAAAGACACTTTCAAAAAGAGAACTGCTATTATTTCTGAAATTAGAAGAATACTTAATGAGAAGGGATATTTGGAAGTTGAAACACCAATATTAAATACAATTCCAGGTGGTGCAAATGCACGCCCATTTATTACACATCATAATGCATTAGATATAGATATGTACTTAAGAATAGCAACAGAATTATATTTAAAAAGATTAATAGTTGGTGGATTTGATAAAGTATATGAAATTGGCAGAATATTCAGAAATGAAGGTATGGATATTAAGCATAATCCGGAATTTACTACAATAGAATTATATGAAGCATATACTGATTTAGAAGGTATGATGGATTTAACAGAAGAAATAGTTTCAACATGTGCTCAAAAAGTATGTGGCACAACTAAAATAACATATCAGGGCGAAGAAATAGATTTAAAACCACCATTTAGAAGAGTTACTATGATAGATAGCATAAAAGAAGTAACTGGGGTAGATTTTAACAAGATTACCACAGATGAAGAAGCTTTAAAAGTGGCTAAACAATTAAATGTTGAGTTAGACCCAATAAAACTTACAAGAGGAGATATTATTGCACAGGTATGGGATGCAAAAGTAGAAGAAACACTTGTAAATCCTACATTTGTATATGAATACCCTATCGAAAATTCTCCACTTGCTAAAAAATATCCAAACAAACCAGAAATGACACAAAGATTTGAGTTATTTATAGGTGGTAGAGAATATGCAAATGCTTTTTCTGAGCTAAATGACCCAATAGACCAATATGAAAGATTTAAAAAACAAGTTGAGGCAAGAGAGGCAGGAGATGAAGAAGCAAACATGATGGATATGGACTTTGTTAATGCGCTAGAATATGGTATGCCTCCAACAGGTGGTATGGGTATGGGAATTGACCGTTTAGTAATGTTATTAACAGATTCCGCTTCAATAAGAGATGTATTATTATTCCCAACAATGAAACCACTTGGGTAACGCTTAATGAGTTTTAATGAAGTCTAATAAAATCTTAAAAGTATTGAAAAATGTAGTAATATTGGAAATTTTATAAAATAATAAAAATGAAAAATTATTATGTTTTTACTGATTTTTAAGCTGGTAGCATTAAAAATTGCATTATAAAAGTTAATAAAGAAAGGAAAAATTATGAAAATTTATTTTGCGGGGGCAATAAGAGGTGGAAGAGAAAAAGTTCACGATTATCAAAAAATGGTAAAGCAATTTGAAAAATGTGGTGGAGAAGTTTTGACTAAACATGTTGCAGATCCTAATCTTTCTGTTAAAGGTGAAAATATGTCTTTGAAAGAAATTTATGAAAGAGATATTAAATGGTTAGAAGAATGTGATATGATTTTTGCAGATATAACAATAGCATCTTTGGGAGTAGGATATGAGATTTCTTATGCGGAAAACTTAGGAAAAAAGATTTATGCTATTTATGAAAAAGGAACAAATGTGTCTGGATTTCTTAGAGGTAATGAAAAAATTGAATTTCTAGCCTATGAGAATCTAGATGAAGTAATTGATTTAATTAATAAAATAATGCTTTAATTAGAATGTATGACAAAATAAATATAAAAAAAATTTAATCTAATAGATGAAATTGATATAATTTCTGATGTAAGGAAAAAGTTTTATAAGAAGGTTATGGAAGGAAAGCATAAAGAAATATTAACAGTTGCTTATAAAAAGTTAAATAAATCTTAATAAGTTTTAATAAATTCAATTGCATAGCATTAAAAAAGCAGTTTTTAAAATTTAAAAACAAGGATAAAATGCCAGAAAATCAACGAAAACAGACAATATGGAAAATTGTTCAATGAAACCGCTTAGCTAATTTTGAAAATAATCAGTATATTTTCGAAAATATAAAAAATTTGAAAGGTAAGATTAAATGTTTTTTGATACAAGATATTTATATATTATTTTAGCAATAATTGTTATAATAAGCATTTTTAGTGGAGGATTTAGCATATTATCCCTATTATTAACAATACCAGGAGTTTTAATAGCATTGACCTTCCACGAATTTGCACATGCATTTACTGCGTATAAACTGGGAGATGATACTCCTAAATATCAAGGTAGGCTTAGCTTAAATCCCTTTTCTCATTTGGATCCAATTGGGGCAATTATGTTAGTATTTGCTCATATAGGATGGGGAAAACCGGTAGAAATTAATCCAAATAATTTCACAAGAAAAATATCGGCACGTACAGCAGAGGCAATAGTTGCTTTTGCTGGACCACTAATGAATTTTATATTGGCATTCGTATTTGCAATTATATTTTATGCATTACAAACATTTGCACCAAGCTTTTCAATGGCAACAGAAGTAGGAATGATTATTATGACAATGCTCCAATATACAGTACTGGTAAATGTGGGATTAGGAGTATTTAATTTAATTCCATTACCGCCACTTGATGGCTCAAAAGTATTAATGGCATTCTTATCATATAATGCTAAAAGATGGTTTGAAGAACATACACAATTGTTCTATATAATATTTTTAATTATATGGATTACACCGATTTCAAGTATGATAATTTCACCAGCAATTAGCGCAATAACAAGTGGAATAGATAGTGCAGTAGGCGGAATATTTGGTATGTTTAATTAAGACATAAGAAAGGGACAATATGAAAGATATATATATATTAGGAATTGAATCGAGCTGTGATGAAACCTCTAGCGCCGTTGTAAAAAACGGTAGGGAGGTTCTTTCTAATGTTATAAATTCGCAAATAAAAATACATGAAAAATTCGGAGGAGTTGTGCCAGAAATAGCTTCTAGAAATCACATAGAGGCCATTTCAAATGTCGTAAAAGAATCTTTAAAACAAGCAAATATTACAATGGACAAGCTTGACGGAATTGCATGTACATATGGACCAGGGTTGGTAGGTGCTTTGTTAGTGGGAGTTTCCTATGCTAAAGCTTTAAGTTATTCATTAAATATACCATTAATTGCTACCAACCATATTCATGGGCATATTGCAGCAAACTATATAACATACCCAGAATTAAAACCTCCATTTTTATGTTTAATAATTTCTGGTGGACATACACATTTAGTACATATAAAAGATTATACAGAGTTTGAGATATTAGGAAAGACAAGAGATGATGCGGTAGGAGAAGCCTTTGACAAAGTTGCCAGAGTTATAGGGCTTGGATACCCTGGTGGACCAAAGGTTGATACCATTGCAAAAAAACGGAGAACCCACAATTGAACTTCCAAAAACTAATTTTGACAATCTAGATTTTAGTTTTAGTGGAATAAAAACAGCAGTAATAAATCTTCACCATAAAACACCAGAAATAAATAAAGAAGATTTATGCCGTAGTTTTGAAAAAGTAGTAACAGAAGAATTAATAGAAAACACGTTAAAAGCTGCTAAGAAACTAAATATTAAAAAAATTGCATTGGCAGGTGGAGTTTCAGCTAATTCTTATATAAGGCAAGAATTTTTAAAATTAAAAAGCCAAGGATATGAAATATATTATCCTGAACTTAGCCTATGTACTGATAATGCTGCAATGATAGCTTCAGCTGGATATTTTGGATTTATTAAAGGAGAGCGAGCAGACTTAACACTAAATGCAATGCCAAATGTCTCTTTTGGGGACAGTCCCTAATCTACCACTTTTGTCTCTAATAGGGACAGGTCACAAAAGTAAAATATAATTATAGCAATATGGAAAGTATGATAAGTACAGGCTAGAAAGGAAAAAAATAATGGCAATATATACAATAGCAGACCTTCATCTCTCTTTTAGTGAAGATAAGCCTATGGATATATTTGGCGAAAATTGGGAAGGTCATGCAGAAAAAATAAAAGATAATTGGATAAAAAAAGTAAAGCCAGAAGATACAGTTGTATTGCCAGGTGATTTTTCATGGGCTACTTATTTAGAAAATACTTTTCAAGATTTTGATTATCTAAATAAACTACCAGGCAAAAAACTTTTATTAAAAGGTAATCATGATTATTGGTGGACTACGGTCACCAATATGAAGAAATACCTGGAAGAAAAAGGATTTAAAGATATAGGCTTTATATATAACAACAGTTTTTTAGTGGAAGACAAAATCTTAGCAGGAACAAGGGGCTGGAATGTATTAGAGTCAGAAGATACCAGTAAAATGATTAATAGAGAAACTATTAGATTGAGATTATCTATTGAAAATGGCATAAACAAATATGGAACTGATAAAGAAATAATAGTATTTATGCATTATCCGCCAATTACACAAAATAGTATTAAAAATCATCAATTTTTTGATTTTGTAAAAATTATGGAAGAATATGGAGTAAAGCAATGTTATTATGGTCATTTGCATGGCAAGTCACACCAAGATGCAGTAGAAGGTAAAGTACATGGTATTACATTTAAATTAATAAGTAGTGATTATTTGAATTTCGATTTGTTTAAAATTAATTGAATTTATGCATGGTTAAGGGCTTGCATTATTCAAAAAATATGATATAATGTACTAGCAATTTATATGAAAGGATGAATAAAAAATGAGTGTAAAAGTAGAAAATACAGAAAACAAAAACGAAGTAAAGCTAACCTTTACAATAGAAGCAGAAAAATTTGATGAAGCAATGAAGAGAGTATATGCAAAAACAGCAAAATACTTTACTATTCCAGGCTTTAGAAAAGGAAAAGCACCAATGAATATAGTAGAACAACATTATGGTACTGAAATCTTTTATGAAGATACTTTTAATGAATTAGTACCAGATATTTATGATGAAGCAATAAAAGAAAATAAAATTGAAGCAGTAAGCAGACCTGACATTGATATTACTCAAATGGAAAAAGGAAAAGAATTAATATTTACGGCAACAGTACAAACAAAACCAGAAGTTGAACTTGGAAAATATAAAGGTATAGAATTAAAGAAAATTGAGTATAATGTGTCTGACAAAGATATAGAACACGAATTGGGTCATATGGCAGAGCATAATGCAAGATTAATAACAGTAGAAGATAGACCAGTAGAAAAGGGCGATATAGCTATTATTGATTTTGAGGGACTTTTGGATGGAAAACCATTTGAAGGTGGAAAAGCTGAAAAACACGAACTAGAAATTGGAAGCAATACATTTATACCAGGTTTTGAAGACCAAGTAATTGGTATGAAGATTGATGAAGAAAAAGACTTAAATGTTACTTTTCCAGAAGATTATTTTTCAAAAGACTTAGCAGGAAAACCTGTTGTATTTAAAGTAAAACTACATGAAATTAAAAAGAAAGAGCTTCCAAAAATGGATGATGAATTTGCAAAAGATGTTAGCGAATTTGATACATTAGAGGAATTAAAAAATAACATAAAAGATAGACTACAAAAAGAAAATGATGAAAAAGCAAAATATGAAACTGAAGATGCAGCAATAAAAGCTGTTTGCGATGATGTGAAATTAGATATCCCATCTGGCATGATTGAAACAGAAATTGATAACATGCTAAAAGATACTGAGCAAAGACTACAATACCAAGGTTTGACATTGGAACAATATTATAAACTAATTGGAAAGCCAGAAACTGTTTTAAGAGACGAAATGAAAGAGACAGCTGAGAAAAATGTAAAATCAAGATTAGTAATTGAAGCTATTATAAAAGCAGAAGACATTAAGCCAGAAGAAGAAAAAGTAGAAGAAAAACTAAAGGAAATGGCTAAAAGCTATGGTAAGACAGAGGAAGAAATGCTTAAAAATACATATTTAAAAGATTACATTACAGAAAATATGAAAGTAGAAAAAGCTATTGACTTTATAATTGAAAACGCAAAATTCAAAAAATAATTTAGCAAATTGACTTTAAAATACATATATTATGTAAGGTAGGAACTACCTATAACTAAAGAAAGGAAGATATTTTTATGAGAGAAAAAAATAGTTTAGTACCATATGTAATTGAGCAAACTGCAAAAGGTGAAAGATCTTATGATATTTTCTCTAGACTTTTGAAAGATAGAATTATATTTTTAGGAGAAGATGTAAACCAAACCTCTGCAAGTTTAGTAATTGCTCAATTACTATTCTTAGAGTCTGAAGACCCAGATAAAGAGATTCATTTATATATAAATAGCCCAGGAGGATCTATTACAGATGGTATGGGCATTGTTGACACAATGAATTATATTAAATGTCCAGTTTCTACAATCTGTATAGGTATGGCTGCAAGTATGGGAGCAGTATTATTAGCTGCAGGTGAGAAAGGTAAAAGATATGCTACACCAAATGCAGAAATACTAATCCATCAACCATTAATTGGTGGTGGTGGATTATCTGGACAAACAACAGAAATAAAAATTCATGCAGACCACATGGTAAAGACTAGAGAAAAATTAAATAAATTTTTAAGTGAAAGAACAGGTCAACCATTGGATGTAATTAATCGTGACACTGAAAGAGATAATTATATGACAGCAGAAGAAGCACTAAAATATGGACTTATAGACGGAATTATGGATACTAGGAAATAGAGTTTAGAGACTAATATGTAAATTAAATTAAAAGGAGAAATTTGTTTATAATGGCAAATAGTAAAAATAAAAATATTAGGTGTTCGTTCTGTGGAAAATCACAAGAAGCTGTAAACCGAATTATTGCTGGACCAGGAGTGTATATTTGTGATGAGTGCATAAAGGTTTGCAATGGTATTTTAGATGACGACTTATATGAGGATACAGAAATAACTTATACCACTACTAGTGGTTCAAAATTGCCAAAACCAGCAGAAATAAAAGAGGTTTTGGATTCATATGTGATAGGTCAAGAAGAAGCTAAAAAAACGCTTTCTGTAGCTGTATATAATCATTATAAAAGAATTAATCATGAAAATGATAAAAATGATGATGTGGAACTACAAAAAAGTAATGTTTTATTACTAGGACCAACTGGTTGTGGTAAAACTTTACTCGCACAAACATTAGCAAGGATTTTAAAAGTTCCATTTGCAATTGCAGATGCAACAACATTAACAGAAGCTGGTTATGTTGGTGAAGACGTTGAAAATATTTTATTAAAATTAATTCAAGCTGCAGATTATGATGTTGAAAAAGCAGAAAAAGGAATTATCTATATTGATGAAATAGATAAGATTTCAAGAAAATCTGAAAATCCATCAATTACAAGAGATGTTAGTGGCGAGGGAGTTCAGCAAGCCTTATTAAAAATTGTAGAAGGAACTATTGCTTCAGTTCCGCCACAAGGTGGACGTAAGCACCCTCATCAAGAATTTATACAAATTGATACTTCTAATATTTTATTCATATGTGGTGGAGCATTTGAAGGATTAGAAAAAATAGTAAAAGATAGAATTGGCAAAAAATCTATTGGATTTGGTGCACAAATAGAAAGTAGCAAAGACTTAGATAAATACAAAGTATTTGAGCAATTATTGCCACAAGATTTACTAAAATTTGGTTTGATTCCAGAATTTGTTGGAAGATTACCTATAATAGCCACACTACGTGAACTAGATAGAAATGCATTAATAGACATTGTAACAAAACCAAAAAATGCTTTAGTAAAGCAATATCAAAAATTATTTGAATTAGATAATGTAGAACTAGAATTTGAAAAAGATGCATTGGATAAAATAGTAGATAAAGCAATAGAAAGAAAAACAGGGGCCAGAGGTTTGCGTTCTATTATTGAAGAAATTATGAGGGATATAATGTTTGAAATTCCATCTAATCCAAAAATAGAAAAATGTATTATTACTAAAGAAACTGTGGAAAATGGCGAAGCACCAAAAATTATTATTAACAATAACAGGGAGATACAACCTGAAAAAATTCAGCCTGCAAAGGTAAAAAGAGCAAAAACAACTAAAAAAACAGGCACAGCATAATTTTGTAGTAAAATAAGCCATTTTGTCCGAATACTGGATGAAGTGGCTTTTACAATAATTGAAAGGGGAATATATATGGAAGAAGAAAAGAAAGATTATGGAAAAACACTAAATTTACCAAATACAGAATTTCCAATGAGAGGAAATTTGCCAGAAAAAGAGCCAAAAATCAAAGAGGAAATTTTTGATAGTGGATTATATGAAAAAATGCTTAAGAAAAATGAGGGAAAACAGTCCTATGTATTACATGATGGACCTCCATATGCTAATGGAGAAATACATATGGGGCATGCTTTAAATAAAGTGCTAAAAGACACAGTGGTACGTTTTAAAAATTTACAAGGATATTATACACCATATATTCCTGGATATGATACACATGGACTTCCAACTGAGAAAAAGGCAATTCAAGCATTGGGAATAAAACGTGAAGAAATAAGCGTATCTAAATTTAGAGATATCTGCCATGATTTTGCATTACAATATGTGGACAAACAAACAGAAGGATTTAAAAGATTAGGCGTTTTAGGTGATTGGGAACACCCATATATTACTTTACAACCTGAATTTGAAGCAAGGCAAGTTGGAGTTTTTGCAGAAATGTACAAAAAAGGATATATATACAAAGGTTTAAAACCAGTTTATTGGTGTACTGACTGCGAAACAGCCTTAGCAGAAGCAGAAATTGAATATAAAGATGTTGATAATGTATCCATATATGTTAAATTCCCTGTAGTAGAAGGAAAAGGTGTTCTAGACAATGATACGAAAATTGTTATCTGGACAACAACACCATGGACATTGCCAGGAAATACTGGAATTACAATAGGCGGAGAATTCGATTATAGTGTTGTAAATACTGGAAATGAAAAATTGGTAATGGCAACAGAATTAGTAGATAAAGTTATGACTATTGCAAAAATAACAGACTATGAAACAGTAAAAACTGTTAAAGGTGCTGAACTAGAAGGAATTTTGTGTAATCATCCATTTGCAGGAAGAACTTCTAAAGTGGTTATTGGTAGCGAAGATACAGTTAATGTTGAATTAGAAACTGGTACAGGTGCTGTACATACAGCTCCTAGTTATGGTAAAGAAGACTATTTGTGTGGACTAAAAAATGGATTAGACATTATAGTATGTGTAGATGGAAAAGGATACCAAACAGAAAAAGCAGGACAATTTGCTGGGCTTTCTTGTGATGAATCTAATGAAGTAATTACAAAATGGTTGGAAGATAATGGATATTTGCTAGCAACACAAAAAATTAGTCACTCATATCCACATTGCTGGAGATGTAAAAATCCAATTATAATAAGAGCAACAGACCAATGGTTTGCATCTGTTGATGGATTTAGAGATGAAACTTTAAAAGCTATTAAAACTGTAAAGTGGACACCAAGTTGGGGAGAAGAAAGAATAACAAGCATGGTAAAAGATAGAAATGATTGGTGTATTTCAAGACAACGTACTTGGGGAGTGCCAATTCCAATCTTTTATTGTAAAAATTGTAAAAAAGAATATGCAACAGATGAAAGTTTTGCTAAAATTCAAAAAATATTTAGGGAAAAAGGCTCAAATGCATGGTATGATTTAGATGAAAAAGAATTAATGCCAGAAAACGCAACATGTGAGCATTGTGGTTCACATGAATTCAAAAAAGAAACAGATATTATGGATGTATGGTTTGATTCTGGTTCTTCACACCAAGGCGTATTAGTAGAAAGAGGAATACAATACCCAGCAGACTTATACTTAGAAGGACATGACCAATATAGAGGTTGGTTCCAATCTTCACTATTAACTTCAGTTGCAACGAATGGAATATCACCATATAAAAACATATTAACACATGGTTGGGTAATAGATGAAGAAGGAAGAAAAATGTCTAAATCCTTAGGAAATGGAATAAGTCCACAAGATATTATAAAACAATATGGAGCAGATATCTTAAGATTATGGGTTTTATCTTCTGATTTTAAATCAGATGTAAGCCTTTCAAAAGATATATTAAAACAAATTAGTGAAACATATAGGAAGATAAGAAACACTGCAAGATATATTTTAGGAAACATATCGGACTTTGACCCAGAGAAACCAGTGGAATATAAAGATATGCTAGAAATTGATAAATGGGCATTATTAAAACTAAATCAATTAGTAAAAGATACAACACAAAACTTTGAGGATTTTAACTTCCATTTAGTATATCATGACATTAATCAGTTCTGCGTATCAGATATGAGCAATTTCTATTTAGACATTATAAAAGATAGACTATATACTTCTAAAAAAGAATCAACAGAAAGACGTTCTGCACAAACTGCTATGTACATTATACTAGATAGCTTGGTAAAAATGCTAGCACCAATGATTTGCTACACTGCAGAAGAAATTTGGAGCTATATGCCACACTTAAAAGGTGAAAATCCAGAAAGTATTATGTTAAATTATTGGCCGGATTTCAATCCAGAATATGAAGACCATAGCTTAGAAGAAAAATGGAATCATATTTTGAAATTAAAAGAAATTGTTGCAAAAGAACTAGAAATAGCAAGAGCAGAAAAAGTAATTGGTCATTCATTAAATGCAAAAGTTATATTATTCGCAGATGAAAAAGAATATGATTTCTTAAAAGAAAATCAGGAACAATTAATGACAGTATTTATTGTTTCTGGATTAGAAATTAAAGAAAAAACAGCAGAGCAAAAAGAAAGTATAGCAGTAAAAGTAGAACAAGCAGAAGGACAAAAATGTGAAAGATGCTGGCAATATTCTAAAACTGTTGGTGAAGATAAAGAAAACCCAACAATTTGCCATAAATGTAGTTTAGCGGTTAGCGGTTAGAAGTTAGAAGTTGAAAATTAGAGTTTGGAGATAGGGAAAACATATGAAGATTATAAAAAATATTATTTGGATTGCAATTTTTATTTTAGCAATATTTGTATTTTGTAAAATATATAGTAAGTATAACTATAATGATTATGTAAAAGGTGTAAGTGAAAAATCCAAGACTAATTTTACAAGAGATAGTAATGTAAAATACTCAGAAATGGATAGTTACAAAATAGAAAATACAGATTATAATGATGCAATGTTCTCCAAAACAATCTCTGTAATTCCAAACACGCCTTACAAAGTAACTTGCAGAGTAAAAGTAGAAAATGTAGAAAGTGATAAACCAACTGGCGGGGCGCAAATTTGCATTGGAGACACCACAGAAAGATCTATAAGAATAAGCGGAACGCAGGAATGGCAAGAACTTACTTTTATGTTTAACTCTAAAAATAGAGATAAAGTTGATATTGGATTTAGATTAGGTGGATTTGAAGAAAAATCAAAGGGAATAGCATGGTTTTCAGATTTTAAAATAGAATCAGGAACAGCAATAGAAGATAATAATTGGAAATTTGGATGCTTTATATTTCCAAAAATTGATGTAAATGTAGAAGTAAATGGAAAAACAGAAAGAGTAAATTTACAAATGTCAGATACAGATATTCAAGACTTGAGAAACAATTTGGCGAGATTTAAAAATACAATTTCGAATATGAGTGATAATAAAATTAAAATTGACTATGATTTACATATTATAGAAGAACCAATAAAGACTATATCATATGATGAAGAAAACGAATACTACATTTCCCCAGACGATGTGTATGAATATATTAATTCATATGTGGAACAAAATGAATATGACTATATTTATGTAGGTATAAGGATGGCGGACATACAAGGAGGAAATACAACCTTAACAAATGATTGGGTAGGTCTTGGTGGTATGGAATATTATGGCATAGGATTTTCAAACATAAGGCTTCCAGATAGCGAATCAAATCTTATTTATAAATATAATTACAATTATAATACTTTTCCGGAAGAAGTATATCTTCATGAATTTCTGCACACTTTAGAAAGAAATTCAAGAGAATATGGATATGAAGTGCCTGATTTACATGAATATGCAAAATACGGATATTCTGAAGATAGAATTGATGGGCAGAAAAAGTGGTATAGTGATTATATGAATAAAGAAATTGAATATAATGGAGAAAAATTAGGATTACCAGCAGAAATATATACACATAAGCCTGTGCATGAAAGTAACTTTAAATATGGTTTAGAGTTAGATTATTTAGATGAGCCAGAAAATATTATTGAAATTATTCGTAGTTTTTTTAACAGAGTAGGAAATCTAATTGATAAAGGCGCAACAAATGAAGCTTAAAAAATAGGAGCAAAAAATGAAAGTATCAGATTTTAACTATGATTTACCAAAGGAATTAATAGCACAAGTACCTATAAAAAATAGGGATGAATCTAAGCTAATGATATTGGATAGAAAAAATAAGACAATAGAAAATAAAATATTTAAGGATATTATTAATTATTTAGAGCCAGGAGATTGTTTAGTCAGGAATAACACTAAAGTTATTCCTGCTCGTTTGTATGGAGTAAAAGAAGAAACAGGAGCACATGTGGAGTTTCTATTATTACATAGAATAGAAGGCGACACATGGGAAGTAATGGTAAAACCAGGAAGAAAACTAATGCCTGGTACAAAAGTTGTTTTTGGCGAAGGAATTCTTGAAAACAAAGAACCACCAAAAGTATTATTAAAAGCCGAAATTTTAGAAAAATTAGAAGGTGGAAGCAGAAAAGTAAGATTTGAATATGATGGAATTTTTAATGAGATATTAAATGAAATAGGTTTGATGCCACTACCACCATATATACACGAAAAATTAAAAGAAAAAGATAGATACCAAACTGTATATGCAAAATACGAAGGCTCAGCAGCCGCACCAACAGCAGGTTTGCACTTTACAGAAGATTTGCTTAAAAAAATACAAGAAAAAGGCGTAGAAATTGCAAATGTAACTTTACATGTTGGAATAGGAACATTTAGACCAGTAAAAGTAGAAAATGTAGAAGAACATGATATGCATTCAGAGCATTTCTATATAAAGCAAGAAGATGCAGAAAAAATAAACAAAGCAAAAAGAGAAGGACACAGAGTAATTGCAGTAGGAACTACTTCATGTAGAGTGTTAGAAACCATTAGTGACGAAAATGGAATGGTAAAAGAAACAGAAGGAGATACTAGCATTTTTATTTATCCAGGTTATAAATTTAAATGTTTAGACTGTTTAATTACAAACTTCCATTTACCAGAGTCTACTTTAATTATGCTAGTATCTGCTTTAGCAGGTAAAGATTTTATTATGAAGGCATATAACGAAGCGGTAAAAGAAAAGTATCGTTTCTTCAGCTTTGGGGATGCAATGTTTATAAAATAAGGGGGAAAATATGAGCAAACCAGCAGTAACATATGAACTATTACATAAAGATAGTAAGACGGGTGCAAGACGTGGAATTGTGCATACACCACATGGAGATATACAAACACCAGTATTTATGCCTGTTGGAACACAAGCAACTGTAAAATCAATGACACCAGAAGAATTAAAAGAAATAGGTGCACAAATAATTTTATCAAACACATATCATTTGTATTTACGACCAGGGCATGAACTTGTAAAAGAAGCAGGTGGATTACACAATTTTATGAGATGGGATAGACCAATTCTAACAGATTGTGGTGGTTTCCAAGTTTTTAGCCTAAGTGATTTAAGAACAATTACAGAAGAAGGTGTGGAATTTAAATCACATTTGGATGGAAGTAAACACTTTTTTTCACCAGAAAAAGTAATGGAAATTGAAGAAGCACTTGGGGCAGACATCATAATGTCTTTTGATGAGTGTGTAAAATACCCAGAGACTCATGAATATACAAAACAGTCAATGGAGAGAACAACAAGATGGGCAAAGCGTTGCAAAGAGGCACATACTACAACGGATAAGCAAGCATTATTTGGAATTATACAAGGTGGATTTTATGAAGATTTAAGAAAACAATCTGCAAAAGATTTAATAGATTTAGACTTCCCTGGATATGCAATTGGTGGAATTAGCGTAGGGGAGCCAAAAGAAGAATTTCTAAAAATGTTATATTACACAGCACCATTAATGCCAGAAAATAAACCAAGGTACCTAATGGGTGTTGGTACACCGGATTATTTAATAGAGGCAGCATTAGCTGGAATTGATATGTGTGACTGCGTACTTCCAACTAGAATTGCAAGAAATGGTACAGCAATGACTTGGCATGGAAAAGTAGTTGTTAGAAATGCTACATATGAAAGAGACTGGGGACCACTAGACCCTGATTGCGATTGCTATACATGCAAAAATTACACAAGAGCATATATTAGGCATTTAGTAAAGACAAATGAAATATTAGGAGTAAGATTATTATCAATTCATAATTTATACTTCTTGACTAAATTAATGGAAAGAGTTAGAATAGAAATAGAGCATGATAATTTGCTAAACTTTAAAAATGAATTTTATAAACAATATGGATACGAATAAAACTTAAGAAAATTTAGGGGGATAAAATTATGAATGATTTAATCGGAAATAATTATGAAGAAACAGAAGAACAACTAAAAACAAAAAAATGGATGAAAATAATAGGAATAATATTAGTAATATTACTTTTTCTATGTATTGGACTAGTAGTTTTAATGTATTATATTGACTCTGCACAATTAAAAATTTCGATAGATGGTGTATCTGCAAATCAATTAGAGGATTTATTAATTATAGAAAATGGTCAGGTATATGTTCCAATTCGTGATTTTGCATCATATGTTGGATATGAGTCATATAGTGGTGATTATAAGCAATATGCAGAAGATGAAACAAAATGCTATGTACAATGTGCAAATGAAATTGCATCATTTACTATGAATTCAGATAAAATATACAAATTGCTAACAGATGGAACGGATTATGAATATTTTACAATAAATGAACCAGTAAAAATGATAAATGGAATTTTATATATTACAAGAGAAGGTGCACAAACGGCTTTCAATATTTCATTTTCATATGACCAAGCAAGAAATGAAATAGTAATTTATACATTACCATATTTAGTAACTAACTGGGCTGCACAATTTGAAAATTCAGCAATTGCAGAAGAAGGAACACATTTTAGTAATCAAAAAGCATTACTATACAATATGATTGTTGTAAAAAACCTAGAAGGATTTTATGGAGTATATGATTTATCGAGTAATGAAATTTTAGGAACAAAGTATGTTGATATTGAATTTGTTGAAAGTACAAGAGAATTTATTGTAAGAACTGCAGAAAATAAAATGGGAATTATGTCATATGATTCTACAACAAAGATTAGTCCAGAATATGACGAAATAAAACAAATTGATAAAGACTCAGGATTATACTTAGTAAGAAACAATAATAAAGAAGGTGTAATAAACAATTCTGGTAATGTTATTGTTTACCTAGAATATGACCAAATAGGAATAGACAGTACTAAATTTAATAGTAACAATATAAAAAATCAATATTTATTATATGATAATTGTATACCAGTAAAATTAAATAACAAATGGGGATTATTTGATAAAACAGGTAGAAATATATTACCAGTAGAATATGATGATTTGGGTTGCAGTGTGGGTTCTGGTTCAACTACAAGCCAAACTGCTAACAATATATTACTTGTTCCTGAATATGAAGGTATTGTTGTAAAACAAGGTGAACTTTATGGATTAGTAGATTCAAAAGGAAATGAATTGTTACCAGCTGTACTAACTTCAATATATTCAACAACATCTGCAGGAGAAGAAACATATCATATGATTTATAATAATCAAGAGATGAACGTTATTACATATATAGAGACATATGTAAAACCAACAACTGGAGGAAATGAACAAACAAATAATAATGCAAACAATGAGGTAAATGCAAATAATAACGAGGCAAATACGAATAATGAGGCTACTAATAACCAGGTAAATACAACAAATGGTGTAAACAGCAATAATGAATCAACTACAGAAAACGAAGCTTAGTTTTATTCTAGATTGGGGACGGGTCCCAGTCACCATATTTAGGGTGACTCAGGGACGCATCTGCCAATGTCGCTTTTTGGGACTCCCCCAAATCTACCACTTTTCTCTTACTTAGGGACAGGTCAGATGTCGAAAAATGTAGAAATTTGACGAACGATTTTTGTTGAAACTTATTTTAATCACAGTCAGTTAAATACATCTGTCAATAACTTTTAAAAATGTCACCCCTAAACGCAGGAATTAATTTTTAGAAATGTCACCCCTAGCTAGTTAAGA
>CALXUZ010000021.1 GCA_944391825.1 uncultured Clostridia bacterium
ACTTTTAGTTCTCGTGATGCTATAAACGATAAATTAAGAGTAATTCTAGATGAAGCGACAGACCAATGGGGTTGTAAAGTAGATAGGGTGGAAATTAAAGATATTACACCACCTGCTGATATTCGTGATGCCATGGAAAAACAAATGAATGCAGAAAGAAATAAAAGGGCATTAATTCTTCAAGCTGAAGGTGAAAGACAATCTGCTGTTACACTTGCAGAAGGTAAAAAAGAAGCTGCTATTTTAGAGGCGGAGGCTGATAGAGAAGCTAAAATCAGAAGGGCTACTGGTGAGGCTGAAGCTATTAAAAAAGTGGCTGAAGCAAAAGCAGAAGAAATACATATGGTATATGATGCAATGATGAAAGCAAAACCTGATGAAAAATTAGTACAACTAAAATCTCTAGAAGCTTTAAAAGAAGTTGCTAATGGTGAGGCTAACAAAGTATTTATTCCATTTGAGGCAACACAAGCATTAAGTAGTTTGGGTGCTGCATCAGAAATATTTAAAGATAAAAAAGAAAAATAATATTTAAAAAGAGGTTGTGTTAATAACACAGCCTCTTCTCATTTTGATTACTCTACTCTTGCCCTTTTTTTTCTTCCAAAAAGATGAAGACCTTGTTTCATCTTTCCGATTGAATAAACTATATACAAGAGTGTTGCAACCAACAATGAAGTTAAAATCCAAAAAACCGTTGAAAATTGTCTTATTTCTTCTACTTTCATAATTTCAGTTCTGCCTTGATTGAACTGGAGGTTTAAGGTAAATCTTTCATTTTTCAGCACTACTACAGGTTCTTCTGAATTAATGATTTCAGCATTCCGCATATTATACACTTCATCGAAATCATCTTCCAGAATATTTGCCTGGTCATAGAGCTCATTTCTGTCAGCAACCACTTCTGTGTAAAAGTCATTATAGCATTTGCTAAAAATAGGCTTTGCAACAAGCAGTGCAATAGCTGAAACTACAGCAATCCATATAAGCCAAATTCCAATCCATTTTATTACCTTTTTCATCTTGTTTTCCTTCCTCTCGCTTAAGTGATAAGTTTTTTGGATTTCCTAAATTTGATTTTTCCACAATGTGGAAAAAAATAAGAATTTAGTAAATATAATTATAACATTTTTTAGGCAAAATTGCAAATTTTGCTTAATTACTCAACAGTATCATCTTTTATATAATATTTTGTTCCAAGCATTTTGTCTGGCAAATATTGCTGTTCTACCCAATGTCCTGGATAATCATGTGGATATTTATATCCAATACTATATCCTTCTTTTTTCATTCCTTCTGCAGGTGCATTTCTTATGTGCATTGGTATTGTGCCTGTATCTTTATTTGCAACATCTGATAATGCCTTTTCTATGCCCAAATATGCGCAATTTGATTTCTTAGAATTAGCAATATATACAGTTGCTTCTGCTAAAATAATTCTAGCTTCTGGCATGCCAACCATTGTAACTGCCTGCATTGCTGAAGTTGCAATTACAAGTGCATTTGGATTTGCCATGCCCACATCTTCTGCTGCACTAATAACAAGCCTTCTTGCCATAAACACTGGGTCTTCTCCAGCATTTAAAGCCCTTGCTAAATAGAAAAGTGCAGCATCTACATCACTTCCCCTTAAAGATTTAATAAATGCACTTATATTATCATAATGGCTATCTCCATTTTTATCAAATACAGCTTTTCTAGTCTGCACGCACTCTTTTAAAATCTCATCTGTAAGCACTATAACCCCATTTTCGTCCATTTGAGTCGTAAGCACTGCTACTTCTAGACCATTTAGTGCAGTTCTAACATCGCCATTTGCAGTTTCTGCTAGTTTTTTTAATGTGCTATCTTCAATTTTAATATTATAGCTTCCAAGTCCCTCTTCACTTTTTAAAGATTTTTTTAATACCTCAAATATATTCTCATCTGTTAAAGGTTGTAAATGAAATACCATTGACCTTGAAATCAAAGCCTTATTTACTTCAAAATATGGATTTTCAGTTGTGGCACCTATTAAAATAATAGTTCCATTTTCCACATATGGAAGTAAAGCATCTTGTTGTAATTTATTAAAACGGTGAATCTCGTCAATAAATAAAATACATTTTCCAGATGGGTTTAGCAATGTGTTTTGTGCAGTTTCAATAGCATTTTTTATATCTGCCACACCAGAAGTTACAGCATTAATCTTTAAAAATTTATATTTAGTTGTATTACTAATAACTCTAGCAAGGGAAGTTTTACCACACCCCGGTGGTCCCCATAGTATAATGCTAGAAAGCCTATCTGCCTTAATTGTTCTATATAAAATTTTATCTTTTCCTAAAATATGCTCCTGCCCAAAATAATCATCTAATGTTTTTGGACTCATTCTATATGCAAGCGGTTTACTTAAATCCATATTTACTCCACTCCTCTAGCTTAAGCTTTTTAATCCTTTGCGTATAATATCTTCCACACTCAAATCTGCCATATCCACTTTTTCTAATGCTAGCATTATCTCCTTTTTAGTATAGCCTAATACTTGCAATGCGCTAATAGCCTCTGACACTTTTTCATCTTCTTCAATAACATGTTTAAATGTGACCTCGTCTTCTTCTCCCTGCACAATTTCTATTTCTTGCTCTTTCTTTAATTTGTCTTTTAGCTCTAATATAACCCTTTGTGCAGTTTTGGCACCTATTCCTGGCAATTTTTTTAATATATCAACATTATTTGAAATAACTGCTAGTACAAATTGTGATGGCGTGATATTTGATAAAATTGTTAATGCCCCCTTTGCACCAATCCCGCTAACTCCAAGCAATAATTCAAACATGCGTAATTCTTCATTAGTTAAAAATCCATATAAGCTAATATCATCTTCCCTTACTCTCATAAATGTATGAATTTGCACTTTTTCACCAATATCACATAATTTTGAAATTGCAGATTCTGGCATAAATATTTTATATCCTATGCCATTTGCATCTATTACAATATATACTTTTGTTTTTATTTCTAAAATTCCTTTTATATATGCTAACATACTTTTTCTCCTATTTATTATTTTTCAATGCCTATTCTATCACAAAAACAAAAATTTGCAAGTATTTTTTACAAATTTTTGTTTGTTTTTTTGTGGCCAGCAATGCTTTTTTTAAGATGATAATTTTCTTCATAAGACTGTCCCCAGGTAAGACAAAAGTGGTAGATTGGGGACTGTCCCAAAAGCGACACTTGCATTTTATGATATTTTTCATATATAATATATATGAATTTTTTGAAGGAGTAAGTTTATGAAAAATTGGTTAAATAGGACTGAATTTCTAATTGGAAAAGAAAATTTGGAAAAATTAAATAAATTTCATGTGGCTGTATTTGGTTTGCGGTGGTGTTGGCTCATACTCTGCAGAAGCTCTTGTGCGTAGTGGCATTGGAAATATTACTTTAATTGATAATGATATTATTGATATTACTAATATTAATCGTCAGTTAATTGCAGATACTACAACTGTTGGTAAGCCTAAAGTAGAAGTTGCAAAAGAAAGATATTTAAAAATAAATCCAGATATAAAAATTATAACTCATAAGCTTTTTTATGATGAGAGTAAAAATAATGAGATTTTTAATACTCATTATGATTATATTATAGATGCTATTGATTCGGTTAGTTCTAAACTTTGTTTAATCAAAACCGCAAAGTCCAAAAATATCCCTATAATATCCTGCATGGGAACTGGTAATAAGTTGGACCCAACGATGTTTGAAGTAACTGATATTTCTAAGACTTCGGTTTGTCCACTTGCTAAGGTTATAAGGAAAGAACTAAAAAAACTTGGAATTGAACATTTAAAAGTTATATATTCTAAAGAGGAACCTAAATATTTTATCGAAAAATCCAAAGTTCCTGCAAGCATCAGCTTTGTCCCATCTGTTGCAGGGCTAATTTTAGCAGGAGAAGTTATTAGGGACGGTTCTCTGTTAGATAAAAATATAAAAAAGTTGGGCAAGTAAGAAGATGCTTCCTTTAGCCACCCTAAATAGGGTGACTGGCCCGTCCCCATATTTTTTTACAAAAACTATTGTAATTTTTGTAAAACTATGGTAAACTTATAAATAGTCAATTTTAGATTTCGCTGTATAGGAGGTGCGTTTAAATGGCAAAATGTGATATTTGCGGAAAATCATTAGCTCACGGAAATAAAATTAGTATTGCTCGTTCTCATGTTAGTAGAAGAACAACTAGAGCTTTCAAACCAAATTTAAGAAGAGTTAAGGCTGTTATTAACGGTCAACCAAAAACAATTCATGCATGTTCAAAATGCTTACGCTCTGGAAAAGTTGTTAGAGCTTAGTTATAATACAAGAAAATGGAGACTATTAGTAAATAGCCTCTTTTTTTGTGTGTAATACTTATGTACTACTTTTCTTTAATTCCAAATATCAGCTTTACTATTCCCCTCAAGCATTTTGGAACTTTTTTTACAACAATTTTCATTTTTTCCACTCTCCTTTTGGTAAGATTTACATATATTTTATTTGTCATTTACATGTTAGCCATGTAAGACCTATTATTACAATGGTTATGCCTATTACAAATAGCCAACCAGATATAGGAAGTAATAAAACAAGTAACATTCCAAGACCTAACCCTATTAAACAAACTCCTATTGTTTTTTTAAATAAATATAGCATATATTTTTATTTCTCCCATCTTCTTTTGTATATTATATTCTCATTTTTCTTATTGGTTACATTTTATGTTGTTTATTCAGTATAATTTGATTTTTTGCGCTTTTTGTGGTATAATTAATTATACTTAATTTTAAGGAGGAAATGCAAATGACAACTCTGTTTATCACCCTGCTGGCAGTTACCTTCATCATCGTTTACCTCAATGGCTATTTCTACGGAGAGTTTCAGGCAAGCGATTACGAAGGCACATACTTTTTCCAGAAATGGAACCAGTACGTTGACGACACTGTTGGAGGAAAAACCGGGCGCTTCTCTATGAAATTCATCTGCTTTGTTCCTACTGTTATCGCATTTTTCTCTTGGTGCAGAGCAAAAATTTGCCCTGCTAAGGAAGAGGACCTCTGATAAGAGGTCCTTTTTATTGTATATTTAAGTGATATTTTTTATGATAATGTAGTTAATATTAAATAAATCAGAATGTAAAATAGGATTATATTGAAAAAATCAAAAAAATATGTTTTAATATCACATAGAGGTAAAACAAAAATGCAAAAAAGTGATGTAATAAAAATAATAGAAGAATTAAAAAATACTTACCCAAATGCTAAATGTAGCTTAGATTTTAGCACCCCATTCGAGATGATGATTGCTGTTATGCTTTCTGCGCAATGCACTGATGAGAGAGTTAATAAAGTAACAAAGGAATTTTTCCCAAAATATAATAAGCCAGAAGATTTTGCTAATATGCCTTTAGAGCAAATTGAAGGGCTAATCCACTCATGTGGTTTTTACCATAATAAGGCAAAAAATATGAAACTTGCCTCACAAAAAATTTTAGCTGATTTTGGTGGCAAAGTTCCCCATACAATGGAAGAACTTATGACAATTCCTGGCGTTGGCAGAAAAAGTGCAAATGTTATTATGTTAGAAGCTTTTAATAACCCACAGGGCATTGCTGTTGACACACATGCTAAAAGATTATCTAATCGTATTGGTTTTTCTGACAAAAAAGAACCAGAAAAAATCGAGCAGGATTTATTAAAACAAATTCCTAAAGAATATTGGAAGGATGCCAACCATATTTTAATTTGGCATGGTAGAAATGTGTGTAAGGCACAAAATCCTAAGTGTGATGAGTGTTGTTTGCGTGGTTTGTGCAAAAAGAATTATTGACTTTTGTGCTTATTTAATATATATTAATTTCAGATATTTATTTTAAGGAGGTTCTTTATGAAAATAGCAAAAAAATTAATGCTTTTTGCAATATCATTTTTATTAATCTTATCTTCATTTACTTTAGCTAGTAGCGAGCCTGTTACTACAAGTGAATCTGAAGGAAATGCAGATGATATTCAAATTGTTAACATTGTTAACACAGACCTTTATTTAAGCGAACAAGACGTTGTTATTGAAAATGCCGTAAATGGTAATGTATTCGCAATGGGTTCTAGTGTTACAGTTAAAGGGGAAATTCTTGGAGATTTATTTGTTTTAACAAATAATTTGGTAATTGAAGAAACTGCTGTTATACACAATAACATTTTTGCATTAGCAAGCACTTCTACAATTAAAGGTGAAGTTTATGATGTTTATGCACTTTCTAACAATTTTGAATTAACAGATACTGGTTATATCTACCGAGATTTAAAAGTTAGTGGTGAAAATATTGTTTTAAATGGTCCTATTACTAAAGATGCATACATTTATGCAAATAGTATTACAATGCCGGAAAATGCCAGGAATTTAATTGGTGGTAATTTGCACTACACTTCTGCACAAGAATTAACATTTCCTGAAAATGCTGTTGGTGGTAAAATAAATTATTCTGCGCCAGACACGTCTACACCTACTACTGAGGAAATAGTCTCTTCATATATTATGGCATTTATTACAACTATTACTTATGCATTAGTAGTTATTTTAATTTTTATTTTCTTAGCACCTAAGTTTACAGAAAAACTAAGTTATGCTTTAATTAAAAAGCCATATATTAGTGCAGGTATTGGTATTTTAGCATTTATATTAATTCCAGTATTTGCAATAATATTCCTTATAACAGGATTTTTAAGCTATATATCTTTAGCATTATTAGCAATACATGTTTTAATACTTTCTATAACACTTGCTATATTCAGTGTTGCAATTGGAAAATATTTATCAGATAAATTTAAAAACCCTTCAAAGGGTAAGCTTATATTATTCTCTATATTATCTGCAATAGTGCTATGGTTTACACAGATTATACCATATATTGGCGGATATATTAGTTTATTTATCTATGTTGTTGGACTTGGAACATTTATATTTGCATTATTTAAAAGAAAAGAAACTGTCTCAAAATAAATGAATAACTAAAGCATTAGAACTGTCTTTTTCGATTTTTAAAACCTTTCCCCTTTTGGACATCTGTAACTCGGCATAAATGCCGTAAGCAACTGTCACAAGGTCAAGACCCACGTAAGGCCTTAAAAATCTCAAAAGAAAGTGTCTAATGCTTTTATTAAAATATGTAACCTTATTTTAAGACAGTTTCTTTAAATTTTTTACTACTTCTGCATAATTTTCAGAATTTAATATTCCGCTTCCAGAAACTAATATATCTGCACCTGCTCTTTTTACCATTTCTGCGGTTTTTGTATTTATTCCGCCATCTGCTTCAATGTCAACTTCCAATTGTTTATCTTTTACATATTGTTTTAAAGCATGTATTTTTTCTACTGTTTCTGGCATTAGTTCTTGTCCACCTTCACCAGGCTCAACAGTCATAACTAAAACCAAATGTATATATGGCAAAAACTCTGATATTTCTTCAATTTTTGTTTTTGGTTTTACAGAAATTCCAACTCTAACATTGTTTTCTTTTATTAGTTTTATCCACTCTAATACTTGTTCTTTATTTTCTGCTGCTTCTAAATGAAATGTTATTATATTTGGCTCAAATACTAAAAAACTTGAAATATAACTTTGCACATCTTTTACCATTAAATGCACATCAAGTGGCAAGTTTGAAATACTATTCAAATACTCGCAATATTCACGCATTTTATTTACTGTGTTATTTTTTACAAATTCGCCATCCATAACATCTATGTGGAAATAGTCAATTCCTGCTGTTTCTAAATTATATAAGGTTTGTATTACATTTTTATCTTTTAAACTTAAAATTGATGCTGAAATTTCTATCATTTGTATTCCTCCTTTTTACTATCTTTGAAAATTTAGGGACACATATTTTAAAATATCTGTCCCTATTTTTAACTAATCTATTACCAATGTTGGGTTATCGCCTTCTAAGGTAAATGGTCCTTCCCAAATAATAACTCCATCAGCTTCTACTTTAACTGTTACAGTTCCTTTTCCCCATGTATATGCTTCAACATCCGTCTTATCTTTTCTTGTTTGCACATCATAAGCATTTATAGTTTCTTTAGTGTCATCTACCAAAATTTTAAGTCGCATAGTAGGTTCAATCTCTTCGTCTGTTACAGGATCTTTTGTTATTTCAGCTTTGTCTTTTAATGCTGAATTCATCAACAATGATTTAAAGTTTAGTTTTATAGTTCCTTGTTTTCTCTCCTCTATACGGTTAACTGTAATTGTTATTTTGGTTCCTTCTTCTACTGTTTCGCCTGCTTCAATGCTTTGTTTTAAAACCTTTCCTTCTGTTCTCGTCATGTCTTCTTCATATACAACTGTTACTTCTAAATCTTTTAGTTTAGTTTTAGCATCTGCCTCAGTATCACCTATAACATATGGTACTGATATTTCTTTAATTCCAGTTCCAATGCTAACATATACCTTTACAGTATCTCCTGTTTTTAGTTCTTCTCCTTCTTCTGGCTCTTGCCTAATAACATAGTTTTCTTCAACAGTTTTACTGGTTTCTTCCACTTTTTCTACTTCAAGCTTTAATTCATCACGTAATAATCTTTCTGCTTCATCAAACGTCATACCAACTACCTTTTGCATTGTTACTGTTTCTATTCCCTTGCTAACAGTAAGCTTAATTGTAGAATTCTCATCAATCTTGGCACCTTCTTCAAATGGTGGCTCTTGTGAAATAATCTTGCCTTCTTCTACTTCTGCGTCAAATACTTCTTCTGCAACTTCAATAGTAATATTTTTTCCTTCATATGCAGCTTGTGCTTCTTCTACTGTTAATCCAGTTAAATTTAGTAGGTCAAGTTGCGTTGGCTTTCCTGCGTTCACAATTAGTTTTGTTGCAAAAAATCCTATAACTGGAATTAATATGACTATTAACAAAATAATAACTGCTGTCCAAACTTTTTTTGCTTTCGGGTGTTTTTCAAAATATTTTGCCAATTTTCCTTTTTCTTTTTTATCCTGTGGTTTTTCCTCATCAATTTTTTCATTTAAACTTGGAATTACCTGTGTATATTGCATGCCTTCACTATTACTTTTTACAAAGTTTCCTTCTGGATTTTTTAATGCCATGCTCAAGTCTTTTAACATTTCTGTAGCAGATTGGTACCTTTGGCTAATCTCCTTTTCCATAGCTTTCATAATTATTTTATTAACTGCAAATGGAATTGAAGGATTTAATTTAATTGGCTCAATTGGTTTTTCCTGCATATGCTTTAATGCAATTGATACAGGTGTATCTGCATCAAATGGTACTCTACCAGTTAGCATCTCGTACATTACTACACCTAGTGAATATATATCTGATTTTGCATCTGTATATCCACCACGAGCATGCTCTGGTGAAAAATAGTGTACTGAACCTATAGTTGTACCAAATGCAGTAATTGTAGAATTTGAAACCGCTTTTGCAATTCCAAAGTCTGTTACCTTTGCAATTCCATCTTCTGTAATTATAATATTATGTGGTTTAATATCTCTATGTACAATGTTGTTTCTATGTGCTGTTTCTAATGCAGAAGCAACCTGTATTGCTATATTTACAGACCATTTCCAAGGAAGCACCCCATCTTGATTAATAATTTCTTTTAAAGTTTTTCCCTGTACTAATTCCATAACAATATAATAAATATTGTCTTCATGCCCCACATCATAAATCGAAACAATATTTGGATGAGTTAGGCTTGCGGCAGCTTGTGCCTCTGTATTAAATCTTTTAATAAATTCTTCATCTGTTGTAAATTCATCCCTTAGAACTTTTACGGCAACATAACGCTTTAAAATATTGCACCTTGCCTTATACACTGTTGCCATACCGCCTTCTCCAATTTTTTCTAGGATTTCATATCGGTTTCCTATAATTTTACCAACTAAATTCATATATTTCTCTCTCCCCTATAATATAGTTATCACTGTGATATTATCATATCCACCAGCATTATTTGCTAAGTTTACTAGTGTTTGTGGTGCTGTTTCTGGATTTTCCTTTATCACCTGATAAATTTCTTTTTCTTCTACCATATTTGTTAGTCCGTCTGAGCACATTACCCAAATGTCTCCTGGTTCTAAATTTCTTGCCCTAATATCTGGTTCTACATAGGCAGTACAACCTAGTGCTTTTGTTAACATGTTTTTCTTAGGATGATGGTTTGCCTCTTCCCTTGTAATTTTTCCATCTTCAACTAATTGTTGCACATAACTATGGTCTTTTGTAAGTTTTCTAATCAGTTCTCCCCTAATTCGGTATACCCTACTATCTCCCACATGTCCTATATAAATCTTATTATTATATATGAAGCAAATGTCCAAAGTAGTACCCATTCCTTCTAATTCTTTATCAGTTTTTGATTTTTCAAAAACCACATTATTTGCATATTCAACTGCATTTTTTATAAGTTCCAATATTTCTTCTTTTGAGTGTTCTATTTTTTCAAAATTGTCTATTATATAGTTTTTGGCAGCTTCTGTTGCTAAAGTACTTGCCACTTCTCCACCATTATAACCTCCCATGCCATCTGCTAATATAAATAATTGCAAATCCTGGTCAGATTTTGGAATAGAGTAGTAGTCTTGGTTAATTTCCCTTGCTTTGCCAATATCTGTTTTAGCAAAACCTCTCATAAGTTCTTCCTCCTTAATTGACCACATGCCGCATCAATATCTGAGCCTAATTCCCTTCTAATAGTAGCCACTATTCCGTGTTCATTTAAATAATCCCTAAATTTTATTATATTTTCATTACTGCTTTTGGTAAATTTGCCATTTTCTATTTTATTAATTGGTATTAAGTTAACATGGCAAAGCATGCCAGAAAGTAGTTTTACCAATGCTTTTGCATCTTCTAAATTATCATTATTATCCTTTGCCAAAGCATATTCAAATGAAATTCTTTTATTAGTTTTTTTGATATATTCTTTGCAAGCTTTCATTAATTCCTCTAATGGGTATGCATTATTCACAGGCATCATTTCACTTCTTTTTTGATTGTTTGTTGCATGTAACGAAATAGAAAGTGTACATTGCAATTTTTCGTCTGCAAATTCATATATTTTAGGAACAATACCTGAAGTAGAAATGCTGATATGCCTTGCGCCAATATTTAGCCCTTTTTGATTATTTATTATGTGAATTGCCTGCATTACATTATCATAATTATCAAAAGGTTCGCCAATTCCCATAAATACTATATTCGAAATATGCTCTCCAATATCCTGCTCAACTGCTAAAATTTGCTCTACAATTTCCCCTGGCTCTAAGTTTCTAATAAAAGCAATCCCTGTAGAAGCACAAAACTTGCATCCCATTTTGCAACCAATTTGGGATGAAACACAAATTGTTTTTCCATGATGATATTCCATTAGCACAGTTTCAATTGCATTTCCATCTAACACGTCAAACAAATATTTTTTTGTTCCATCCTGTGCTTCTTGCTTTTTTAGTATTTTAAAATTACACATTGTATAATTTTGTTTTAGTTTTTCTCTTAGTTCTAGTGAAAGATTTGTCATTTCATCAAATTCTATTACTTTATCTATATAAAGCCATTTAAAAATTTGCTCTGCACGATATGGTTTTTCACCTAAGGAAATTAGTTCTTGTTTTAGTTCATCTAAGTTGTAATTTTTTATATTTTTCATTAATTTCTAATTTTCTCCTTTTTCTACTTTTTATTTATACCATAAGTTGAAATTTTTAGCAAGAGTATTTTAGTAAAACTGGGCGATTAAAAAATCGCCCAGTTTTTATTTATATATTCTGCTTAGCATTTGCTCTATATTTGAAAGTCTTCTTTCAAATACAGTATTTGTCATATCTGCAATTTCGTCAAATTCCCTTAATTTTTCTAATTTTCGCATTGTTACCTTGTGGTACCTTTCCATTTCCTTTACCATTTTTGTTTGTTCGTTTTTTATTTCATTTAAAAGTGCTTGTATTTCTGCGATTAGTGATTCCAAATTTTCATTTTTTCCTGGTATTTTATACATATAACCACCTCTTTCGCTAAAATAATATTTACTTTACTCTTTTATTGTAACATTGTGGTTAATGTATGTCAATAGTTTTTACGAAAATTTGTTTTATTAATCTTCTTCTATTATTTTAATATGTACATCATCTAGTTGTTTTTGGTGTACTTTGCTTGGTGCTCTCATAAGCAAATCTCTTGCTTTTTTGTTCTTAGGAAATGCGATAACTTCACGAATATTTTTGCTATCTGCAACTAACATTACCATTCTATCTAATCCAGGTGCTGCACCTGCATGTGGTGGTGTGCCATATTGGAACGCATTATATAGCGCTCCAAATCTTGTTTCTACTTCTTCCTCGCTATATCCTGCAATTTCAAATGCTTTTACCATTAACTCTGGGTCATGATTTCTTACTGCTCCTGATGCAACTTCGTACCCATTACAAACAACATCATATTGATATGCCAAAATTTCTAGTGGGTCTTTTGTTTCCAATGCTTCTAGCCCACCCTGTGGCATTGAAAATGGGTTATGGTTAAAGTCTATTGTTCCTTCGTCTGATAATTCATACATTGGGAAATCTACAATATAGCATAAACGATATACATTTTTTTCTAGTAAATCGAGTCTATTTCCTAATTCTATACGGATTTGCCCTGCTATTTTTTGAACAGTTTTAAGCTCATCTGCCATGAAAAATACGCTACAGCCTGGCTTCATGCCAATTTTTTCTTCTAATTCTTTTTGAATTTCCGGCGTTATAAATTTTGCAATTCCACCTGAAACTACATTATCGCTATCTACTTTTACCCAAGCTAATCCTTTGGCTCCAGCTTCTTGAACAGCAAAATCTGACATGCTATCAAAAAATTTTCTTCCTTGTTCATTTCCATTTGGCACAACTATTGCTTTTACAGTTTTGCCTTTGAAATTATTGAAATCTACATGTTCAAAGATTTTAGTAACATCTTGTATAATAAGTGGATTTCTTAAATCTGGTTTATCACTACCATATTTCTCCATTGCTTCTAAATATGGTATTTTTATAAATGGCGCTTCATCCACTTTCCAATTTGTATGTGTTTTAAAAACTGTTGTAAATATCTCACCTAGTACTTTTAATACATCTTCTTGCTCTGCAAAACTTATTTCAAAGTCTAATTGGTAGAATTCCCCTGGTGCCCTATCCGCCCTTGGGTCTTCATCTCTAAAGCATGGAGCAATTTGATAATACTTATCAAATCCAGATACCATTAACAATTGTTTGAACTGTTGTGG
The DNA here is from genome assembly GCA_944391825.1 of uncultured Clostridia bacterium. Classification (GTDB taxonomy): domain Bacteria; phylum Bacillota; class Clostridia; order TANB77; family CAG-508; genus CAG-273. The sequence goes on from CALXUZ010000021.1 coordinate 13,308, forward strand.
TGCCTGTGGCAAAGCATAAAACTCTCCTGGGTGTAACCTGCTTGGCACTAAGTAATCTCTTGCACCTTCTGGTGATGAATTTGCTAAAATTGGTGTTTGAATTTCAGTAAATCCCATTTCATCCATTTTTTTTCGAAGTGTTTTCATTATTTCACTACGAAGCAAAATTGTTTTATGTAATTTATCATTTCTCAAATCCAAAAACCTATATTCTAGCCTTAAATCTTCTTTTACTTCTCCTGTTTTTTCAGAGTTTACTTCAAAAGGCAATACATTTTTGCATTTACCTAGAATTTTGATTTTATTTGATTCAATTTCTATTTCGCCTGTAGGAATTTTTGTGTTTTTATTTGACCTTTCTAAAACTTTACCTTCCACTTGTATAACACACTCTGTAACAATGTTATCAAGTATTGTTTTGTCAATTGCTCCATTTTCTGCTGAAATAACTATTTGTGTAATTCCAAATTGGTCACGCAAATCTATAAATACCATTGAGCCTAAATTTCTAATTTTTTGCACCCAACCTGCTAAAATTACTTCTTCTCCTACATTTTTTATTGTTAATTCTCCACAATTATGATTTCTATACATTTTTTTATCTCCTTTACTTGTTGGGGACGGGTCCCAGTCACCCTATTTAGGGTGACTAAGGGACAGTTCTTGCAAAATATCAAATACCCCAACTTATCCTCAACATTGCTATTTTTGCTATATTATACAACAATTTTCAGTTAGAGACAATAGTATTCCATGATAATATTTCCATATAGCATAATTTTTTAAGTCCGTCCCTAATAAAGACAAAAGTGGTAGTTCTGGGACTGTCCCCAAATGAGACACTTGCATTTTGTTGTATTATTTTGTATAATTAGTCCATAATTGAATTAGGAGGCTTACAATGGAAAATGTTTTAGTAAAAGATTTATATAGAAACACTGATAGGTATGAAAATAAGGCAGTTCAAGTTTCTGGCTGGGTTAAGACTTTGCGTGACTCTAAGAATTTCGGTTTTATTGAGTTAAATGATGGTAGCTTTTTTAATAATGTTCAAATTGTTTTTGATAATAACTTATCTAATTTTGAAGAAATTCGTAAATTATCCATAAGTTCATCAATTATTGTAACTGGAAAGGTTGTTAAAACTGAAAATACTAAACAGCCTTTTGAAATTCATGCAGGAGAAATAGAAATTTTTAATCAAGCAGATTTAGATTATCCGCTTCAAAAGAAAAGGCATTCTTTTGAATATTTAAGGACAATTTCACATTTACGCCCAAGAACTAATACTTTTAATGCGGTTTTTAGGGTTCGCAGTGTGCTTTCATTTGCTATTCATAAGTTCTTTCAAGAAAGAGGTTTTGTGTATGTTCACACACCTATTATTACTGGAAGTGATTGTGAAGGTGCAGGTGAAATGTTTAGGGTAACCACCATGGATATGCAAAATTTACCTAAATCTGAAAATGGAAAAGTTGATTATACACAGGATTTTTTCGGTAAAGAGTCACACTTAACTGTAAGTGGACAATTGGATGTTGAAACATTTGCACATGCTTTTCGCAATGTATATACATTTGGTCCAACTTTTAGGGCTGAAAACTCTAACACTGTAAAACATGCTGCTGAGTTTTGGATGATTGAACCTGAGATTTGCTTTGCAGATTTACAAGATGATATGGATTTGGCTGAAGATATGATTAAATATATTATTTCATATGTTTTGGAAAATGCACCAGAAGAAATGGAATTTTTTAATAAGTTCATTGATACTGGATTATTTGATAGATTACACAATGTTCTAAATTCTGACTTTGGAAGAATTACTTATACAGATGCAATTAAGGAACTTGAGAAAAACAATGATAATTTTGAATATCCTGTGCATTGGGGAACTGATATTCAAACAGAGCACGAGAGATATTTAAGTGAAAAAATATTTGGCAAGCCTGTTTTTGTAACAGATTACCCTAAAGATATTAAAGCTTTTTACATGAAGCAAAATCCAGATGGCAAAACAGTTGCTGCTACAGATTTATTGGTTCCTGGCATTGGTGAAATTATTGGTGGTAGCCAAAGAGAAGATGATTTTGAAAAATTAGATAAGCGTTTGGAAGAACTTGGATTAAATAAGGATGATTACTGGTGGTACATGGATTTAAGAAGATATGGAAGTTGTGTGCATAGTGGTTTTGGACTTGGTTTTGAAAGGATGATGATGTACTTAACCGGCATGCAAAATATTCGTGATGTACTTCCTTTCCCAAGAACGCCAAAAAATTGCGAATTTTAAAGGTACATGAAGAGACAACGAAGAAAATATATATAATCAGAGTAGTAGCTTTCTAGGCTGCTACTCTTCATATAATTTTTTTATCTTAAAATTCTATGTCTTGTTTTTTGTATTCGGAAGATTTTAAGCCAAAGCGTGTTCTCATATAGTCAAGTGTTAGCACAATTACTGCTAGGAATATTAAACCAAATATTATGAAAGAATTTGAAAACGTGAAATAATCTAGTAATATTGCTCCAAAAATTGCAATCATGCTTCCTATTATTCCCACTATAAATTCGTATGTGAAACTAAGTCTATTTCTCATCTCAAATGTTGTAAAGTTCTTTAAATATTTTGCTTCTAGAATATACCAAATTGCCGATATAATCTGCTGTAAAGAACATAATATTAAGATAATTCCTGTTGCTATATTGGCTGTATAATAGCTTGAGATAATTCCGGTTATAATAATGCTAAAAATATGTATTAATGATATAAATGTTAATGTCCTATTTTTAAATGTTTTTTCTATTTGTTTTTCAAATGTTAATGAAATTCCTCTAATAAGAGTCAATATTGCAAATATTATTGAAAAATATTCTGGTGATATTCCTATGTCCACCAAGAGATTTCCCTGGTATGTTTCTACAACTTGGATAATTCCATAAAATATAGCGCCAAAAAGTATAAATGCTTTCATCCTTTTTGAGTTTATGATAAATCCAAAAGATTTTTTTAAATCTTTTTTGTATTTTTCGATTAAATGCTCTTTTTTATTCTTTTTTATTGGATAAATATCATGGAAGCCAAATGATAGAATTGTAGAAATTATTATAAATCCAAGGCATATATATACTGGCAAATAATTATCTACAACAAATAAATATCCTGCAATAAGTGAAGCTAGTCCATCTAGCAAAAAGTACCAGCTCTCTCCTTTTGCTTCTAATTTGGTATAAAGTCCGTCTCCACCTCTTGTTGCAACAGAGTCATACAAAAGGTTTGGTCCTGCAATGTTTTTAATATTTGCGGCAAGTGCAAATATTAGGTTTGCAATTATTATACTTATGGCTCCAGGAATAAGAATCAAAGCAAGTATAAAGAATATTAATAATACATTTCCTAAAATTATACTTTTTCTTTTTCCTAGAGTTTCAATAATAGCAACCGCTGGTATTTGTTCTACAACTCTAAAAATCATGTACAAACCACTAATAATGAGTAGGTCGCTAACAGAAACCTGTTTAGTAATTGTACTAAATAGAAATTCTATACTATAAAAGAATAGTAAATCCCATGAGAACATTTTATATATTGGATAAAGTTTTGCATTTTTTCTGCGTATTTCACTTATATTTTTTTGTTCCATTTATATCATCCCATCTTTTGTTTTATTTTTTCCCTTACATATTCATAAATCATAATTCCTGCAGCCACTGAGGCGTTTAGGCTTTCTGTTTTTCCTAGCATTGGAATTTTTACCTTTATATCTGCTAAATCTTGAATTTCTTTTGAAACTCCTTTTGCTTCATTTCCAATAATAATTACCTTTTTATTATATTTTACATCATATACGCTTTCATTTGCTCCAAGTGAAGTTGCTAAAACTTCAAATTTATGCTTCTTAATCATTTGTAACGTTTTTTCTAAATTACTCGTAACAATTATATTCATACGGAAAATTGCCCCCATTGTAGAACGTACAACTTTTGGGTTATATGGGTCTGCACAATCTGCAGAAAGTATAATTTGCTTTAAATTAGCACTATCCGCTGTTCTTAGTATTGTTCCTAAATTTCCTGGGTCTTGAATTCCATCCAATGCCAAAATAATTTCTTCTGAGTAATCTATTTTTTCTATATTATCGCCCTTTTCTACAACTGCTAAAATCCCTTGTGGGTTTACAACATCAGTAATAGAATTAAAGAGTTTTTTTGTAACATAAATACAATTATATTTTGCAATTTCATAAAGTAAACTTTGCTCTATTGTACCATTATTGTCACAGTCTTCGCAAATTACAACCATTTTAATTGTTACATTTTCTTCAATTGCTTCTTTTACTAATTTAATGCCTTCGATTAAGTATTCATTTTTTTCGTCTCTAAATTTCTTATCTTTAAGCTTTTTTATATATTTAATTTGCTCATTATCCTTACTAGAAATTATTTGCATTACCTATTTTCCTTTCTATTTTTTATTATCTATTTACTTTTGTTAAATAAACATTTTTCTTTCGACAAATTTCGACATTTATTTTATTTCTGTCAAATTTAAAAATTCCTTAACTTTGCTAATTACTTCCTTATCGCTTTTCTCTCCAATTTTAAAAGTAACATATGGCTCAATTCCGCTAGAAAAACGAATAGCAATTCCATATTGTTTTAGTAATTTATCTACTTTATCTACTGGCATTGCTTCCCTTGTAAAGTAAAATACTATTGTTTCTGGTCTTTGTGCTATTTTTGTAACTCCTGCTTTTCGTGCCAAGTTCTTAATTCTTGCAATTTCAATTAGGTTTTCTAGTTCTTCTGGTAATTTACCATATCTATCAATTACTTCATCTATAACATTTTGTATATCTTCTTCTGTTCTACATAATGCAATATTTTGGTAAATTTCAATTTTTTGACTACTATTTTCTATAAAGCTATCTGGAATATAGCTAGAAATTGATAAGTCAATTTGAACATCTTCTTCATCACGTACCTCAATTCCTTGCATATTTTTAATTACTTCATCTAATAATTTGCAATATGTATCATACCCAACTTGCTCCATATGCCCATGTTGCATTTCTCCAAGCATGCTTCCTGCTCCACGGATTTCTAAATCCCTCATGGCAATTTTAAATCCAGAGCCGAATTCTGTAAATTCTTTTATTGCTTTTAGTCTCTTGTCTGCTACTTCTGATAATAGCTTATCTCTTCTATACATTATATATGAATATGCTTGCCTATCGCTTCTGCCTACCCTTCCACGAATTTGACATAACTGTGCTAAGCCTAGTCTATCTGCATTTTCTACAATTATAGTATTTGCATTTGGAATATCTATTCCAGACTCTAGAATTGTTGTGCACACAAGTACATTTATTTCTTTTTTTATAAAGCTTTCCATTATTTCTTCTAGTTCTTTACCAGTCATTTTCCCATGTGCAAAAGCAACTTTTGCCTCTGGCACTAAGTTAGAAATTTCTTGCGCTTTTTTTGCAATGTTTTCAACTTTGTTAAATAAGTAAAATACCTGCCCATCCCTTTCTAATTCCTTTGTTATAGCTTCTTGCACGACTTCTTTGTCATATTCTAATACATATGTCTGTACTGGTTTTCTATTATGTGGTGGCTCATAAATAACTGACATATCACGCACACCCACAATTGACATATGCAAAGTTCTTGGGATTGGAGTTGCTGTCATTGTAAGTACATCAACATTTGTTTTTAATTGTTTTATTTTTTCTTTATCTTTTACGCCAAACCTATGCTCTTCATCAATAATTAAAAGTCCTAGGTTCTTAAAGCTTACATCTTGGCTTAATAACCTATGTGTACCAATAACAACATCAATTTCACCCAATTTTAATTTTCTTATAATTTCGTTTTGCTCTTTTTTAGTTCTAAATCTATTTAGTAGTTCCACTTTCATGGCAAATTCGTTCATTCTGGTTTTAAATTCTTCATATTGTTGATTTGCTAAAATTGTAGTTGGTACTAAATATGCTACTTGTTTTTGGTCCATTACTGCTTTAAAAGCTGCCCTTATGGCTACTTCTGTTTTTCCATAGCCAACATCTCCACAAAGTAGTCTATCCATAGGAACAGGTCTTTCCATATCTTTTTTTACCTCTTCTATGCATCTTAGCTGGTCTTCAGTTTCTGTGTATGGAAAACTATCTTCAAATTGTTTTTGCCAAGGCGTATCTTTTGAAAAGGCATATCCTTTTACCTTTTGACGCTTAGCATATAACTCTACTAAATCTTTTGCAATTTCTTCTAAGTGCTTTTTTACTTTGCTAGTTGTGGCACTCCATTCTTTTCCACCAAGTTTATTAAGTCTTGGTGCTGTTTCGCCACCACCAATATATTTTCTAACAGTATCTAAACTACTTGTTGGAACATAGAGCATGTCATTATTTCTGTATTGAATTTTTATATAGTCTTTTGTAACTCCATCTGCTGTGATGGTATTTACTCCCACAAATTGCCCTATACCATGTGTTTGGTGAACCACATAATCTCCTGGTTTTAAATCTGCAAATACAATTTTTTCTGCCTGTTTAAATGTGTTATTTAGTTTTTTTCTTTTTGGTTGTGCATCAAAACTTGCTTCCATGCTGATTACAACTAAGTTCAAATCTGTATTTTCAAACCCAGTTGATAATCCACCAAGTGTTACTAAAATTTCTCCCTGTTTTATGTTTTCTTTTTTAAGTAAATCTTGTATATATGAATAGTTTATTTCGTGTTCTTTTAGTATTTCACATACTTTTTTAGTATTTATATCGTTTCCACAAAGCAATACTACTTTCTTTTTTTGTTTTTGATAATTTTTTAAATCTGAAATTAATAATTCTAATTCTAAACTATGAAAATTTATTTCCCTAGTATTAAAATAGAATTTTGTCATATTTTTTAATATATCATTTTGTTCCAAGTATAGTATTTGCTTTTCTTTTAAGTTATATTCATAATTGCTCATATTTTGAATTGCTTCTGGAACAAATCTTTCTTTTTCAATTAATGAGTCAATTAAGTTGTTATTTTCTAATATAATATTTTCTTGTCTTTGTTTTATTTTAGAATTTTCATCTATTATTAGTAAATAATCATTTGTTAAATAATCTAAAAAATTTGCTTGTTTTTCGTAAAATTGATTAAAATATTTATCAATTTTACTTGTATAATCTCCAGTTTTTATAAGCTCTATGTCTTCTTTTTCTTCTGGGTACTTTTCTTCAATTTTTTTAATTGAATTTTCTAAATCTGCTACTAATAACTCATGTGCTGGGAAAATTGTAATTTCGTTTAGCATTTCTGTTGACCTTTGCGAAGAAAGCTTAAAATACCTAATTGAATCTACTTCATCTCCCCAAAACTCAATTCTTACGCCTATTGTTTCAGAAAGCCCAACATCTAAAATTCCTCCACGTATGCAGAATTGCCCTTTGTTTTCTACCAAATCTACCCTGTCATAGCCCAATTGTACCAATGTAGTTTTTAGTTTTTCTAGAGAATATGTGCTTCCAGTTTTAAAGTCAACCATATTTTGGTATAACTCATCTTTTGAAATCATATTTTGCATTATTGCTTCTATTGTTGTTACTATTGTAATTGACTTTTTCTCTTTTTTAGCTAAAATCATTTGGTTTAATACAGATATTCTTTCATAAGGTAAATCTTTACTTTGTGCAACATAATCATATGCTGCAATTTCTCTTTTAGGAAAATATTTTGCTTTTTCTCCAAAGCCACGCAAATCTTGGCATAGTTTTTTAGCTTGTATTTCATTATATGTCACTATGCAAATTGGTTTTTTTGTTTTTTTAGCAATTGCTATTATTGTATGAATTTTTTCCACGTCAACTAAGCCCGATATGGCTATCGGGCTATTTTTTTCTAGAATTTGTTCTGCTAATTCTTTAAATTTTTCATTTTGCTCTAATTCTTCAATTAAAAGATTCATTAT
>CALXUZ010000022.1 GCA_944391825.1 uncultured Clostridia bacterium
GTGCCTGTGCCGAGTTAAGCTAATTAGTGCTGCTACTATAAAAAATACTATTGGGAAAACTGCTGCAATATTTGCAATTCTATCTGTTTCCTGCAAATAACTAACATAACCAACATTAGTATCTCTATCTAAAATATACCAATCTGGCTTTTCTATTTTCTCTAATTCAACTTTTGCATCATCTAACTCTTCTTGTGCTTTTTTTATTTCTTCTTCAGCTTTTTTCTTTTCATTTTCTAGTTTCTCTTCATTTTCTTCAATTTCTTTTTCTGCATTATTTAGCTCATTTTCTGCCGAAGCGAATTCACTTTCTGCATTTTTCTTATGCTTTTCATAGTTTTTAATTTGAGTGTTTAGTGTAGTGCGTGCTTTATCTAACTCTTTCTCAGCACTTTCAAGTTCTGCTTCACCAGATGAAATTTGATTTTGAACACTGCTTATTGTTGCTTCCAAACTTTCTAGTTTTATTCCCTGTTTTTCTAATTCTGTTTTTATTGTTTCTATTCCAATATTTACTTGTGCAATTTGTGCCTGTAATTTACTTATTTGTGTTTTTAATTCTTCTATTTTTTCTGCATCAGTTTCCAATTCTAATTGTGCATTTAAAGTTTTAAGGCTATTGTTTAATGTACCTAATGTAGTATTTAATGTATTATATTGTTTTTGTACATCTTTCAAACTTTCTAGTTGTGTTTTTGCCTGTGATATTTCTTTTTCTGCTACTTTCTTTTCTTCTTCAAATAATTTTTCTTGGCTAGTTAATTCTTTATCTGCTTTATCTAGTTGCTCTTTTGCTTGAGTTAATTGTGTTTGAGTAGAAGCTTTTTGATTTTCTAACTCTATTTTTCCGTTTTCTAATTCTTTTTTTGCATCTTCAATTTGCTTTTCTGCATCTGAAATTTCTTTATCCGCTTTTTCTTTTTGTTCGTCTAGTTCTTTTTGTCCATCTTCAATTTTTTTATTTGCTTCATCATAAATTTCTTGATATCTTTCTTGCCTTCTTTCTTCAGAAATTGCATCTATTGTATCTTGGACTTCTTGAACTAAATCCTCGTAATCTTGATTATATGTTCTTAAGTTTTTTGCCTCTGCTACTGTTATATATGCTTCTGTTCTAATATCTGTATCAAAGTTTTCTAGTGGTATATACATGTAATAATTAATTTTGCCAGAGCCTAGTTTTGTGCTTCCCCTATCACTAGAAATATATAGCGGTGAACGTACTGTCCCAACAATTGTTACTTCTGTTTCTTTAAGTAATGCTTGGTCTTCTCCATCTTCATTTTGTATATCTTCTACATCAATTGTTATTTTATCCCCTATTTTATACTCAGTACCTAACAAAAAGTTTGGCTCTACTACACACTCATTGTTGCTTTCTGGGAGTTTTCCTTCAACTAGTGTGAGTTTATTAATATCTTTAGGTGCTGACATTAATTTTACTACAACTTCCTTATCATCACCATTTACAATGGCATCTGTAGAATAGCTTCCTTCTATATTTTCTACACCTTCAACATTTTTTAATGCTACAAAATCATCTTCTACTAGACCAAGTGTTGAAAGCACTTGAATATCCATAACATTTTCATCATCAAAATATTTGTCTATGGTTTTTCTCATATCAGGGCTAGTAGCTTTAATTCCAGCAAAAAATCCCACGCCTAATAAAACGATTAATAAAATGGATATAAATCGTTTAAAATTGTGTGTTATTTCTTTTATGGTATCTTTCATCAAAGCCTTTTTCACTTTTTACTCCAACCCCTCACTTCTCATCTCTCACTTCTCACTCACCACTCAGTTACCACTCAATATACTCAATAGGTGTTGGATTTTCATTTATTTTAATGTCATATGCTGTTCCATTTTTAAAATGTATAATCCTATCTGCCATTGGTGTTAATGCTTGGTTGTGTGTAATTATAACAACTGTCATTTTTTCTTTTCGGCAGGTATCTTGTAATAATTGCAAAATTTGTTTTCCTGTCTTATAATCTAATGCACCTGTTGGCTCATCACATAATAATAGTTTTGGATTTTTAGCAATTGCTCTTGCAATAGCTACCCTTTGTTGCTCTCCACCAGATAATTGTGATGGAAAATTTTTCATCCTGTCTTCTAGTCCAACTTTTTTTAAAATTGTTTTTGGATCCAAAGGCTTTTTACAAATTTGTGTTGCAAGTTCTACATTTTCTAATGCAGTTAAATTTTGTACTAAATTATAGAACTGAAAAACAAACCCAATATCTTCCCTACGGTATTGAATTAATTGTTTTTCTTTTAATGAACTTATTTCTTTATTATCAACAATAACCTTGCCTTTTGTAGCAGTATCCATACCACCTAAAATATTAAGTGCTGTGGTTTTTCCCGCACCACTAGGACCTACAACAACTGCAAGTTCTCCTTTTTCGATTTCAAAATTGGTTTTATCCAATGCTTTTATAGAAACTTCACCCATTTTATATTCTTTTACTACATCTTTAAATTCAATATAGGACATAAAGTTTCCTCCTAATTTTATATCTAATTTAGCATTATAATTATAGTTTACTTTCTATTTTTTTGCAATGTATTTAATGTAAATTTTTTGTGACTATGGGTAAAAAAATAAGGGCATTTACATGCCCCTATATTTTTTTAATTTTCTCTGAATTTTACTATATCAGAATATAATCCATATTGTTTTACACCATTGATATATTTATATGCTCTTATTCTTGCTGTATAATCATAGTCTTTTCCAGTAACTCCGCCAACTTCTCTTGAATTAGTATCAGCATAAAGTGTTACATTTCCTATTCCTGGAACAGAAAAGTCAATCTCATATCCATCTGCTCCTGATACCCTGTTCCAATTTAAGTATACAGTTGTACCTTTAACATATTCCGTAACTCCTGTTACTTTAGATACGTATGGGCTATCCTGTGTTATATTATATTGTTGTGTTCTAAAGTATTTTACACTTGAAAAATTACCGCGAATTGAATAGTAATTTCCATTAGAATAATATACATTTTTATATGCCCTTACTTTTACATTATATGAAGTTGCATAATCTAGCATTTCACTTGTAAGTATTGTTGTTGTGTCTGTTGTCCAGGTTATTCTTTCATATGGAGAACCAGATTTAGAAATATATACTTCATATCCTGTAGCATTATCTACTGGCCACCAACTCAAATATGCTTCATTTCTATTTTTAACAGTTACATTTAAATGTGTTACTGTATCAACTTTATTATCTTCATCTGTCCTAAAGCTTTTAACCGTAGAATAACTTCCTGTATATGTTGTTCCATTTACATTTCTATAAGCTGCAATTTTAACTCTATAATTAGTGTCAGATACTAAATTGTTAAGAGTATAATTTCTAGCAGTTGTACTTCCCCAATATGTAAATGCTCCTCCGTTTTTTGAAACATAAATTTTATATCCAGTTGCATTACTTACACTTGGCCAGGTTACATATGCACTATTTTCTGTTATGTTTGTAACACTTACATTTTTCACCTGTGCTGGTGTGTAGTTAACTTCTGTTCCGGTATTATAGTCTGTATCATCTTTGTCATAGTCTATTGTGCAATATTTCATTGTTGATTTTGCGCCATAGTTTATAGTTCCTGTACTTGAAGTTCTGCATGCTCTAATAGAGAAACCATACCTATACCCGTCTTCAAATCCTTTTAGTATTGCATTTGTTGTTGTTACCTCACCTATGTTTAGTTCACCAAAGTTAGGAACATCTACAAATATTTGATATCTACTTGCATTACTTACTGATGACCAATTTAATGTAACATACCCATTTACTTGTGTTACTGTTACATTTTTAACTTGTGATAATGTTTGATTTGTAGTTGTTGTAAATCTTTTTTCTGCAGACATTGTTCCTTCTCTTTTCTGAGAATCATATGCTGCTACTTTAAAACGATAGGTGGTATTGTTTGAAAAGCCAATAAGCGCTGCTTCATTTCTTCTAACAGAACCAATTCTAATATCATTTACATAAACATTGTATCCTGCTGCTCCAGCTACCGAAGTCCATGTAAGCTTAATTTGGTCTCCGTTCATTGTTGCATTTAGGTTGTAAACCCTTCCTACGCTTGCCGCAAAAATTGTTGTGCTCATCATTAGTAATAGTAAAAATACTAGCGTCATGATTGTTACAATTTGTTTTTTACAATTCATACCAACACCCCTTTCCGCTAGTATTTTATCATGCATTATGTATATTGTCAACTTATAACTATATTGTGTGAGTATCAAATTTTATCCTTGCAAAATTGCTATAAATCAAGCTGTTTAAGACAGCCTCTTTATATCCTAATAATTGTAAAAAACATTCTTTGTTCTTTTGTTACAGATTCCATTATTGGAATTGTTAAGAAATTATTTATCTTATAGTTTTTTGTTTTTATTGAAAATCTCATTAACTTTCTTTGAAATTTCGCAAAGCTTAATAGATTTTTCATATTCATTTTTATCTTTCAAATCAATAATCTTATTATTTTTTATCTTTTTCATCTTTCTTCTCCTGAAATAATTCCTTTTTCTTTTAATCCAGCTTGTCTACTTAATATATCTTGTCTAACACTTTTAGTTTGGTCTATAGCAGTATTGGTATTCATATAAGGAATTGAAATACCACGTTTTTCCTTTTGTTGTTTTTCTTTTATGTAGCCTATCAATAAATCCATTTTATCTCTAGAAGCATATTCTTTAATATCTTCTATTCCATACCTCCTCACAAAATGCTCAACTTTTTTTATAAATCTTAAAATCAAATCACTACTTTCTTTTTCATCTACATCTATTATTTCAGACATAGCAATTATTTTGGCTTTTTCTCTTTCTTTAACTTTTTTTAGATTTACTATTACTATGGGAACTCCAAATTCACTAGCAGTTTTCTTTGTTTTTTCCCATAAAGAATCACCATCTAAACTTTCTATTTCATCTTGATTTTTAATATAAACAATATAATCTGGTTGCATTTTCGTCATTTGTCCATCTTCATCAATTCCTAAGGTATTTATAACAATTTCATTATAATGGTTATCAGTATTCATTTCTAATGTAGAAGGTAACATATAACAGCTATCATTTGCTTTCATATAAATACTATCTCCACCATAAAATGGAGTGTGAGCATCATGAGTATAAATTGCATCAAAAGAATTATTTTCAATTCCTTGTGAAAAACCAAGTATAACTTCAATATCATCTTTTCTCATAAAAATATTTTCATCTGTCATATATGATGTAGATGTATAGTATCTTAAATCTTTTCGACCATATTCTCCTTCCTTGGTCATACTATTCCAAATTTCTTGTGAATTATTGCTATTGATTCCTATACGTTTAATAATCATTGAGAAATCTGTTCCCGCTTCAAACACTTCAATATTTTCTCCATTAAAAGTAACACTCCCTATCTTATCTCTTTCTTTTGGCATGTATAAACCTTTTTTATACATTTGTTCAAATATTTCTTTGGTTTGTTCTATTAAATAGGTACACGATGATAAATCAGTCTCTACCAAAATATCTAATTCTCCAACTTGCCTTAAAGTATCAACACTATCACTTTCAATAATGTTTTTAATTGCTCTAATCTGTTCTACTATACTAGCTTGATACTCATCGTCAATGTCTATTTCTCCTATATCAGCAGAAAATTTTTTTAAAATGTTAGTTGCTTCTATTAAATCCATATTATAATATTTTTCTAATAGAGCTAATTTCATTCTATCTAATTCAGATAATTGTTTGAATTTTACTAGGTATTTTTCTATTGAAGCAATTAATTGCTCATCTGTCAAACTAGGATTAGTCAAAACAGTATCACATACTATCTCTTTAATTTCTTCAAAATGTCCTAATTCTTCTTTATTGGTAATATTAAATACATTATTTGAATATGCTATTTCCTCTTGTTTTATAGCTTCTTCACTCATACCTTGATTCTTATATCCATTGGTCAAATGTTCATCAAAAAAAGATTTCAATGAACAGTCTTTTGATAAAAGTAATGTTAATGTTTCAATATCTTTAGAAGTTATTTTATTTCCTTGTGTTGCTTGCACATATAAATCATCAATTAATTCACTATAATATCCATCTGTTAAATTTTCAATTATATTTTTCTCGAATCTATTCCATCGGTTGGTTTTCTGTGATACTAATGTTGCAATCTTACTATATAAACTATATTCATAATCATTTAATCCTAATATTTGACTTTGAAAATGTTCATTTTTTGCAATTAATTGCAACTTGTAATCTGGTATATTTTGATATTGTTCTCCAAGCAGTTTTCCATTTAATGATTGTAAGATACTACTATCCTTAGAATATAATTTACTAAGCCTTAATAGTTTCCCTGTTAATTCACTTTGATTTCTTAAAAAATCGTTTAATTCTGATTCATTAAAAAATCTATTAAAAAATCTATTTAAGTTTACTGGTGTTGCATTTTCAAATACTAGTTGAAATAATTTTGAATTTCTTTTTAAAACTTCAATACACTCCTGATTATGCGTCAATGTATTAATAATAATCTCATTATCAATACCTTTTTCAGATAGCAAATTGATATAATTTTTTAAAAATTCCTCACTTTTTAATAACTCTGAATTTAATATATTAGAACTCAATAATCTTTCTACATTATTATTTTCTAACATATCTCTATAATATCTTTCTGCCAATATAACATTTTGTTTCAAAAAAGTTGGTGAATTTTCTTTTATTTTATATCCTTTCTCTACAAGTAAGCTCAACAATTGTTTTTTAAAATCATCATCTGATAACAAATCTTCGCTTAAATTTTCTATTACATATTCAAACCTCCAATTTAAGTCTAATTTATTTGGTTCAAATGAATTCTCCTTTTGCATTTTAATATATTGTAATATAGCAACCTTTGAATTTTCACCTATTAATATTTTTGAACTTGATTTACCCAATATATACCCTCTCTCAAAAGCTGTAAAAATAATTCCATCTATTGGTAATGACTGCTGTTGTAATTCTTCTAGCAATATATCATCTGGTACTTTGTTTAAATATGTAAAATTTCTTTTTACTGTTTTCAATATCAAGGATTTATTTCGTTTTAAAATTTCAGGCGAACTTTCAGACAGAATATAATTTTTGTCCACTTTAGATTTTATGAACTCAAGTGCATCACTTATTATTTTTCTTATTCCTCTTTTATCATTTGCTATTGTCAATGACTTCTTTTGTTCCATGTATTCTCTCCTTAAAATCTCATATAAATGAATTTATTTAAAATTATACTATATTTAAATATTTTTTTCTATATTTTAATAAAATTTATAGATATCTCTAAATCCTAAACTATTCTTACTTTATCTTCGCCAAGTATTTCCTCAAATTGTTCTAAAATTTGTGGTGTGATATATATTCCGCCCGCTTTATCCACCTTATCACCATTTACAATTTGTAATTGAATATTATTTTTATCTCCTTGAAAAAAGTGTATTGCACCTCTTAATTTTTCTTTTGTTTCATCATCTGCATTAGTGATGTCAAGTTCAAAAACTTTGTGTTTAGCCTCTGCAAAGGCCGAGATATTTTTTGCTACAATTTTTGCTTCTTCATCTTCACGAATACTTAGCCTTCCTTCTACCACCACTATATTTTCATCAATTAATACAGATGAACAGTTTCTATAGCAACTATCAAACACTATAATTTCCGCTTGACCATATAAGTCTTCCACTGTAACAAATGCCATTAAATTATTGTTTTTAGTATATTTCTTTTTTATGCTTGTTATAATTCCAGCATATGTAACATTTTGTCCATCTCTAAAATTTGTTTGATTATTTACATAGTTTTCTAGTTCTGGTTCACTTCCACCATCTTCAGCACTATTTCCTATTTGCCTTAGTTCCATGCTATTTATATTTATTTTTGCTTCTAATTGTTCTCTTATATTTTCTAGTGGATGACCAGATATGTATAATCCAAGCATTTCTTTTTCCATTGAAAGCAATTCTTTTTTATCATATTCCGGCAAAATAGTGTAATTATATTTCATTTCTTCTTTAGCAGTGTTTCCTATGTCAAACATTGAAACTTGACCATCAAAATTTTTCTTATCATTATTTGCAATTGTATCAATAATGTTTTCAAATGATGCGATTAGCGTTTTTCTAGTATGTCCAAGGTTATCAAAACTTCCTGATTTTATTAAGCTTTCTATACATTTTTTGTTAACAGTAGAATTTTTTATTCTTTCGCAGAAATCTCCAAAGTCTTTGAATTCACCGTTTTTATTTCTTTCTTCCACAATTTCATCTACTGCTGCTGTTCCAACATTTTTAATGCTTCCCATGCCAAAACGGATTTGGTTTTTATCAACTGTAAATTTTGTATCACTTTTATTAATATCCGGTTTTAAAATTTCAATTGAAAGCCTTTTACACTCTTCAATGTATTCAGGAATTTTATTTTGATTTCCTAAAAAGCTATTTAACATTGCTGCCATAAATTCTGCCGGATAATATGCTTTTAAATATGCTGTTCTATATGATACCACGGCATATGCTGCTGCATGTGATTTGTTAAAAGCATATTTTGCAAATTCAGCCATTTCATCAAAAATTTTATTTGCAGATGCTTCGTCAATTCCATTTCTAACACATCCTGGAACAACTATATTTCCATTTTCATCAACTTGTCCATGAATAAAAACTTCTCTTTCTTTTGCCATTACATCAAGCTTTTTCTTTCCCATTGCCCTTCTAACTAAGTCTGCTCTACCTAATGAGTAGCCTGCCAAATCTCTTACTATTTGCATTACTTGCTCTTGGTAAACCATACAACCATAAGTAACTTCAAGTATTGGCTTTAATGCTGGGTGTGTGTAATATGCATGCTCTGGGTCTTTTTTGTTTGCAATATATCTTGGAATTTGATCCATAGGTCCTGGGCGGTATAAAGATACCCCCGCTATAATATCTTCTAAGCAGTCCGGTTTTAATTCTTTCATAAAATTTGTCATGCCTTGACTTTCAAACTGGAATATTCCTACAGATTCTCCGTTTTGCCATAGTTTATATACTTTTGGGTCATTCATTTTCTCGTCAAATTTTACGTCTATACCTTGATTTTTTTTCACTAAGTCTATTGTGTCTTGAATAACTGTTAATGTACGTAATCCTAAAAAGTCCATTTTAAGCAAGCCAAGTTCTTCTAGTGTTGTCATAATGTATTGTGTGGATATAACGCCATCTCTTGCATATAGAGGAACATAGTTTACTACTGGCTCTTTTGTTATAACAATTCCACAGGCATGTGTTGAAGCCTGCCTTGGCATACCTTCTAATGC
The DNA here is from genome assembly GCA_944391825.1 of uncultured Clostridia bacterium. Taxonomy (GTDB): domain Bacteria; phylum Bacillota; class Clostridia; order TANB77; family CAG-508; genus CAG-273. Next base: position 9,368 of record CALXUZ010000022.1, read on the forward strand.
CATTGCAATATCTAATAAATTTCTAGTTTCCCCATTATTTTCATATAAGTCCTGCAATTCTTTGTTCTTTTCCATTGCTTTTTTTATTGTAATGTGCAATTCATTTGGCACCATTTTAGCAAGCTTATCAGCCTCTGCATATGGCACATCTAACACTCTTGCAACATCTCTAATAACCATCCTTGCAGACATTGTTCCAAATGTAATAATCTGGGAAACATGGTCTTTACCATATTTTTCTTCTACATATTCTATAACTCTATCTCTTTTTTCATAGCAGAAGTCTACGTCAAAATCAGGCATGCTAATTCTTTCTGGATTTAAAAATCTCTCAAACAAAAGCCCATATTGTATTGGGTCTATGTCCGTAATTTCTATTGCATATGCTACAATTGAGCCTGCACCAGAACCGCGTCCTGGTCCTACTGGTATATCATGTGTTTTTGCATAATGAATATAGTCCCAAACAATCAAGAAATAATCCACATATCCCATTTTTTGTATAACGCCAAGTTCATATTTGGTTCTTTGTTTAATTTCATCAGATGGATTTTCTCCATAACGTTCTCTTATTCCATCCATTGTTAATTTTTCTAAATAGTCATAATGTGTGTTAAATTCTGGTGGAACATCATAATTAGGTAAAATTGTATGTCCAAATTCAAACTCCACATTGCATTTTTCTGCAATTTTTACAGTATTTTCAATTGCTTCAGGTACAGCTTTAAAATATTCGCTCATTTCTTCTGGTGATTTAACATATAGTTCATCTGTATCAAAACGCATCCTATCTTCATCTGTCATACGCTTTCCTGTTTGAATACAAAGCAAAACCTCATGATTATATGCATCTTCCTTTTTTAAATAATGTGCATCATTTGTTGCAACTAAAGGAATATCTAACTTTCTTGAAAGCTCAATTAATTTCTGATTTGCTAAAACTTGCTCTTTTATTCCATTGTTTTGAATTTCTAGATAGTAATCATCACCAAAAATAGATTTATGCCACAATGCAGCTTTTTTAGCTTTTTCCATATCATTTTCTAAAATTGCTTGATTTACTTCACCAGCTAAACATGCACTTAGGCATATTAATCCCTCATGATATTTTTCTAAAACTTCATGATCAATACGTGGTTTATAATAAAAGCCATCTACATAACCTATTGAAACTAATTTTGCTAAATTTTTGTAACCTTCATTATTTTTTGCAAGCAGAATTAAATGGCTATATCTGCTATCTAAGTCTGGGTCTTTATCAAACCTAGAACGTGGTGCAACATATACCTCACAACCAATTATAGGTTTTACGCCATTTGCTTTGCAGGATTTGTAAAAATCAATTGCTCCAAACATAGAGCCATGGTCTGTAATTGCCATAGCATCCATGCCAAGCTCTTTTGCCCTAACTGGCAAATCCTTTATTCTGTTAGCTCCATCTAATAAACTAAATTCACTATGTATATGTAAATGCACAAAATTTGACATTATTTATTCTCCTTTTCGTCAGTTTTGGGACGTTAGTTTAACTGACACTTTTGTCAGTTTGGGGACACATGTTTAAAATATTTTTCAAGTTTTTTTTTAATACTGTATTTTTTTACGTATACCAAATATTTAAATCATTACTTATAATAGCTTTTATTTTTTTGTATTGCCCTATATATCGTTCTTTCATTTAATCCTAATATTCTGGCAAGTTGTCTTCTTCCTATTCCATCAATTGTGGCTATTTGCGCAATTATGGCATCTCTTTTTTCTGTTTTAAAATTTTGGATAGAAACTAAATTATCAATATTCATCTTTTCTTTTATCCTTTTAATTGCAGTTTCATCATTCAAGTTTTTATTTTCCATTTCAAAATCATCTGTTTCACAATTCTTCATTTTCCTATACTCTTCATGAAAATTTTTAAAACCTTCAATATCCATTTCTACCATTTTTAATATTTTAACAGAATCTACTATTCCATCATTTTGAAAATAGTTCTGGTAACTACTCCAATAAAACTTTGAAAAGTCTTGTACTTTAGCTTTTTCTGGATTAAAGTGAATGTATCTTATTATGTTTAATAATTGTAGCAAATTTTCAACATATTTGCTTTTAAATCTGTTATAAAATACATGTCCAATCCTATTATATTTTTTATTAAAGTACAAAGCATAACTAATAGCTAGGGATTGAATTATCTTTGATAGATTATCTTCTTTTTCCCTCAATAATAAATGAATGTGATTATCCATTAATACATAAGCATATAAATCATATTGATATTTTTCTTTTGTTGTTCTTAGATATTTTAAAAATTTTTTTCTATCAGTATTATCATAAAATATTTCTTGTTGGTTTATACTACGAAGAATAATATGATATACATTTGTATACGATTTTTGATTTTTTCTAGAATTTCGGGGCATAATAATTCCTTCTTTCTTTTTAATTTGTTTTTTGCCCCCTATTTAGTTAATTAAAGTTTTAATTTTATTTATTAGTTTTTATAGTATTGTTTTTGTAATATTATATAATTACTTTTATTACTATATCATATTTTAAATACAGATTCTCTACATATATAAAATATTTTTATATCATTTAAACATGTGTCCCTTGACTGACAAAAGTGTCAGTCAAACTAACGTCCCAAAACTGACAATAATAAAACTTGTGCTTTTGTAACTTTTTTGCCAAATGCTTGCTCCAATGCTTTTTTGTAAATTTCAATTTGTAGTTTGTATTTTTCTGCAACTTCTTTTTCTTTTCCTTTTGGTGCATAATCTGTTTTAAAATCAATCAAATTTATTCTATCATATTCGTCAATATAGTACAAATCTATTATACCCTGCACCAAAATATCTTTCTTAGAATTTACTTTTTGGGCTTCTTCAAATATTTCCTTTGCAGGAATATTAATATAAAATGGTTGCTCCTTATGTATTTCTTTTGCATTTTTTAGGGTTTTAAATAATTCTGACTGTGTATATGAATATATTAATTTTCTATCTATTGCCTGTGCTTCTACTTCAGTTATCATCTCATTTTCAAGCAAATTATTAATTAGTTTTTCAATACCTTCTATTGTATAATCTAGTTTTTCATTAATTTTTTGAATACACAAATGTACTAGAGTTCCTTTTTGTGCTGGTGTTATATCTGAAGTTTTTAAATCTTCCAAAGTTTCTAATTTTATATATTTTAATTCTTCATTTTCATTTTCATTTAAATATTCTTCTGTCTCATCTTCCCAGTTTGACTCCTTTTCTAATGATAATAGTTTTCCTTGCTGTTCCTGTTTTAATTTACTTACAGAGGTTTTAGTTGGAAGTTTGGTATTCACTTCATTTTGATATTTCCAGTCAAGCACTTTTTGTATTTGCTCTATGTTTTCTTGCTTTTTTGCTTCTTTTTCAATAACCTTTTCAATTTCATCATCTTGCACTTTTTCCTGTACTTGCAATTCTTTTATTAAATCCTTTTTAGCAAAAGTTTTTAACTCTATAATATCATCTAAACCTAGTTTTTTTCCTTTTAATGTAATGTTTTTGCCAGAGTTTAGCAAATATACATATTCTATCCAATCCAAATATGCTCTTCCATTTTTTATTAATTTACTATCTAATTTGCCTCCATCTTCTAAAATATATGTTGCTAAATTTTCTTGCTTTTCTTTTAATTCTTTTTGTATATCTCTACTTCTTCCTGTTATTATAAGTTTTTCTTTTGCCCTTGTTAATGCAACATATAGAATTCGTTCTTCTTCAGAAAGAGTTTCCTGCTTTACCTTTAATGCAATTGCTTGCTTAATCGTTGTTGGGTATTTTACCCTTTTTTTAGTATCTATTAAGATTGGTCCAATGCCCAGGTCTTGGTGCATTAATATTATTTCATTTAAATCTCTCAAATTGAATTTTTTATGCACATTGCATAAAAATACAACAGGAAATTCTAAACCCTTGCTTTTATGTATACTCATAATGCGCACCACATTTGCATTTTCTCCAATTAATTTAGCTGAACTTAAATCTCCATTTTGCTTTTTTAGCTTTTCAATAAATTGTATAAAGTTAAATAATCCTTTAAAACTAGCTGTTTCATATTGTTTTGCTTTTTCAAATAATGTTTTTAAATTTGCCTGTCTTATTTCGCCATTTGGAAGTAACCCTACATATTGGTAATATCCAGTATCTAAATATATTTGCCAAATTAATTCGTCTACTGGCAAATATTCTGCCTGTTTTCTCCAATTATCTAATTTTTTAAGTAGTTCTTCTATTTTATCTTTTAGCTGTCCTTTACACGAAATTCTGCTTTTTAATAAGGCATTATAGAAATTGCAGCTTCTATCTGTTATCCTAATTGTAACAAGGTCATTATCTGTAAAATTACCTATGCTTGACCTTAGTACAACAACTAATGGAATGTCCTGCATAGGGTTATCTATTAGTCTTAATACTGATAATATTGTTTCTATTTCAACACTTTCTAAATACGAAGTAGAATTATCGCTAAATACCGGCAAATCAAACTCTGATAATTCCTTTTCATAAATCGGCGCTAATGTATTTGTTGCCCTTAACAAAATCACAATATCTTTTGGCTCAATTGGTCTATATCCTTTTTTCTTGTCATATACTAAATATCCACTTTGCAAAAGCTCATTTATGCGCTTTGCCACAAACCTTGCCTCTAGCACGTCATCTTCAATTCTTTCTAAATCTTCTTGGTCTTCTTCTTCATCTTTTATAGCAATTATGCTTTCATCTTCTTTCATGTCAATAATATTCAGCTCTGTAACACCTGCATAATTTTTGCTTTTGTCTTCTATTGTTGGATAATTCGCACCATAATTTAAATATTCATCTTCGTTATACTCTATGTCTCCCAAATTTTTGCTCATAATAGCTTCAAAGACTAGGTTTGTAATATCTAAAATATTATTTCTACTTCTAAAATTTCTAAATAGCTGAATTTTTAAATTATTGTTTTCTTTCTTTTCTTCCTTAATTTTATACTCATCATATTTCTGCAAAAAGAGTTCTGGCCTTGCCTGCCTAAATTTATATATGCTTTGCTTTACGTCTCCTACCATAAATATATTTTTTCCGTTTGAAACACTTGTAAGTATTGCTTCTTGCACCAAATTACTATCTTGGTATTCATCAATCGCAATCTCATCAAATTTTTCCTCATATTTTTTTGCAATAATTGTCTTTTCACCATTTCCGTCTAATAACAATTTCAAAGCAAAATGCTCAATATCATTAAAGTCAATACAATTTTTTTCTCTTTTCTTATCTGCAAAATTGTTACTAAATTCTAATACTAAGTTTTTGATTTTTGTTAATATTGGATATAAAATTTTTAAGTCAGCTTTTATCTCTTCTGTAGTACTATTTAATAACTCAGAAATTTTTTCTTTTACATTTTTCTTAACATTATCACGCACTTGTTTTGCATCTTCTTTAATCTCTGCAGTTACTTTTTTATCCATAGGCCATTTTGTAAAATTTATTTGATTTATTGCCTGTAATGCCCCTTCCCATGAATTTGTTTGGCTTATTGCAATTTCTATTTGCATAATATCTTCATTTATCACTTGAGAAAATTTATAGCACTCTGGGTATTTTGATAGCTCTTTTTGTATAGTTTTAAGTTTTAAAAGGTTATCTTCTAAATTGTCTTTTACTTCTGATAAAATAATTTTTCCCCACTCAGTTTGGCTAAAATCTTCTATGTCAGAGTTATTAAATAGCTCCACTTTTCCTTGTAGCCATTTTTCTGGAAAAGGACTACTTTGAATAAATTTATATATGTTCAAAACTAGTTCTTGTAAAGTCTCATCTCCACGATACCCTGTGTATATTTCCAAAAGTTCCAAAAAATCTTCGTTATTTTCAATATATTTTTGTTCAAATAAATCATCCAAAACTTCTTGTTTTAACAAATCAATTTCTGTAGTATCTGCAATTCTAAAATTGCTTGGTAAATCTAGCTCATAAAAATAGTTATGGATTATATCTAAGCAAAATGAGTGTATTGTGCAAATGCTTGCCTTATTTAATAGAGTTATTTGTTTTTGTAAATGGGCATTTTGTGGCTCTTTTTCTAGCATTTGATATATGGCTTCTAAAATTCTCTCTCTCATTTCAGCAGCTGCTGCATTTGTAAAAGTTACAACTAACATTTTATCAATATCTATTTTATCATCAATAATTTTGTGTATAATTCTTTCTACAAGCACAGCAGTTTTACCACTACCAGCGGCAGCAGCTACTAAAATATTTGAGCCTTTTTCTTTAATTGCTTGTAATTGTTCTGTAGTCCATTTTACTTCACTCATATCTCATCTATCTCCGTCCTTATTTTATCAAATAAGGTTAAGTCTTTCAATTGTTTGGTGGAAAATTGTGTAATTTTATTTATTTAATTTTAAAAAACAATTTTGAATTTTTGATTTAATTTTGGTTAAACTAATTTTGGGAGGTATGAAAATATGGATGAGAACATTAATTTAACAATTTTAAATGAAATTGGAAAAGCAACTAGAATGGGACTTTCTAGTATTACTTTTGTTTCTGACAAAGTTGAAGACGAAAAAATGAAAGAGGATTTAAGTACACAATATGCAGATTATGGCAAAGTTTTAGACAAAGTGAATACTCAATTTGAAAAATATGGTGAAATTCCGGATGAAGAACCAATGATGGACAAAATGATGACATGGACCGGTGTACAAATGAATACTTTGACAGATAAAAGTAATTCGCACATTGCAGAATTAATGATACAAGGCAATTTAATGGGAATTATTGAATCACAGAAATTGTTAAACCATAGTCCAGAAATGGAGAAAGAAGTAAAAGATATATTAAATGATTTCATCAATTTACAAAACAACCATATTGATAAATTAAAACAATATCTCTAATTTTTAATTTTGTTTTCTAAAATAGAAAGCAAAAACAAAAGAGGGTGCTCTAAAATTTGAAAACCTAAGCCAAAAAATCCAGCTTCTAGTAAGCTGGGTTTTGGTTTGTATCAATCTTAAATGACTTATTTTTAGTAACACATATTTTAAAGTCTATTTTAAATATAATTCTGGGTCTAGTTGTTTGTTATCTTTTAATAATTCAAAATGTAGATGTGGCTCATCCAGTATTTCAAATGACGCAGTACTTCCCACTGTTCCTAAGCTTTGACCTTGTTTTACTTCTTCGCCTTCTACTACAAACTCTGTACTTAATAAGTTTGCATATACTGTTTTATAGCCATTTACATGTTCCACAATTACTGTTAGTCCATAGCGTGGGTCATTTTTTATTGAAGAAACTGTACCTTCTGCTGAGGCTTTTACAACTGTTGTTTCATCTGCTTTAATATCAATTCCATTATGAGTTGTCCATACATCTAATGTGCTAGAATATACTAGTTTATTATCTGCAAAATCTTTAATCACTTCACCTTCAACAGGCTTTTTAAATTCTGGATCTTCAACTTTTTCTGGTTCTTTAGCGGTTTCTTCTTTTTTATTTGTTTCCTCTTTTTTTACTTCTGTTTCATCATTTCTTGTTGTATTTGCTTCTTGTACTTGGCTTGTATTAATAGCTATTTTTTCTGTTTCTTCTTCATTTTCTTGGCTATTTTCTTCTTCTACTTCATTTACAGTTTTTCCATATGATGTACTTGTTTCTTCTACAGGCATTAAATTTCCAATTATTTCATTATCTTTTGACTTTGAAAGTTCTAGTTTGTCATTAGCATTATTTCCATAAATTAAAAATGTAATAACAAAAGCAATAACAGCCAAAGCAAGCACACTACCTGTAATATACAGTATCTTTTTTCCGTCCAATCCTTCATCAATTTGTCTTCTTCTATTTTCCCTTCTCATAAAAATTTCCTCCTTTAACATTTTTCACTAATAGCATTATTGACAGTTTTGAAAAAATTATACAAAAATGTTAAATATCTTTAATTTCTACATCTGTATAAAAATGATGAATGATTTCTTCATAGTTTTTGCCTTGTTTTGCTAGACTATCTGCACCCGTTTGGCTCATCCCTACTCCATGCCCATAACCTGTTACTTCAAATGTAATATTTTTTCCTTTCATCTCTATTTTAAAATTTGCAGAACGCAAGCCAAATAATGTCCTTATTTCCACACCTGATAATGATAAATTTCCAACTTTAATAGTTTTCACTCTATTTCCTTCTGTATATTCCTTAATTTCAATGCAATCCTTTTTATCAAAATCAATTTCAAAATCGCTATGCAGCTTTTTTATTTTTTCAATAAATTGTGTTTGTGTTACAGTTACATTTGATGAATATTGGCTATATGCATCTTCACCAGATGTTGTAACTGATTTTAAATATGGATATCCGCTTCCACCCCATACATTTATCGGTGCCTCTGTTGCACCACCACTATTTGAGTGAAAAAATGCATTTATTGGTTTATTCTCATATGTAATTATCTTTCCTTGAGTAGTGTTTACTGCTTTTACAATTTTATTCCAGTAATCTTCTCTATCTTCTTCATCCCACCTAGCTAATCTATCCTCTTTTGAAATCCACGCTTGGCAACATGTGGAATCATCACAAATATCTGCATTTTTATGTTTTTTACTATTATTAATTATTTTATATAATGTGTAAGTTCTAGCAACAACAGCTTGCGCCTTTAGTGCTTCTTCTTCAAAGCTTGCTGGCATTTCAGCACTTACAACCCCATATAAATATTCATCCAGTTTAAGTTCTTCTACTTTTTTAGTTTTTGTATGCAATACTTTTACAGTTTTATATTTTTTATAATCATATGTAGAAGGCTCTATTATTTCTTTTTGCTCTATATCTGCAGGTTTTGTTTCAAATGTTTTTGTAAATATTACAGGAATTAGAAAACACAGGAATATGAATATTAATAGAAAAATTATATATTTTTTAACCTCTCCCAAAACTCAACCTTCCCCCTCCAAACTCTAACTTCTAACCTCTAAATCGCAAGCTTCACTCTCATATGTTCCAATGTCTTTTTTTCAATCCTTGAAACTTGCACCTGTGTAATTCCTAATATTTTAGCAACCTCAGTTTGCGTTTTTCCCTTGTAATATCTTAAAACTATTATTTGTTTTTCTTGGTCTTTTAAATTTTTTAAAGCTTCTTGTATGCAAAGTCTGTTACTTATTATTTCTTCCTGATTTGTTTCACTTTGCATTTTATCTATTAAATTAATTCCATCTTCATCACAATCATATGCAGGTTGATAAATAGATTCAACAGGTCTAAATGCTTCCATTGCCATTGCTAATTCTTCTTTGCTAGTATTTAGCATTTGTGCTAATTCTTCTATCTTTATTTCCTGCCCATTGTTTCTAAAATATTGCTCTTTAGTCTCTATTGCTTTTATTGCTAATTCCTTAATACTTCTGCTAATTTTTACTGGTCCATCATCTCTTAAATACCTTTTTATTTCACCTAATATGTATGGAACTGCATATGTAGTAAGTTGAACTTCAAAGCTTGTATCAAAACGTTTGATGCATTTTATAAAGCCCATAACACCTACTTGGTATAAATCTTCTGTTTCATATCCTCTATCTTGAAACCTTTTAACAATGCTCCAAATAAGTCCACGGTTTCTATCAATTAATGTCTGCATGGCTTCCTTATCACCATTTTGTGCTTTTATAACATCACTATTGTTCTTCTTAAAATCTGCCTGCATAAAAAAAATGCCTCCTTAATTTGCTAACTTATTAGTCTATTAGAGCATTTTTTTCTTCTTCTATTTGTTCTTCTTTTTCTGATTTTTTTATTGTTTTTTTCATTGTTATTCTTGTTCCAATTCCTACTACAGAGCTAATATCAACTTCATCCATAAAGCTTTCCATAATTGTAAATCCCATACCAGACCTTTCTAAGTTCCCTTTTGTTGTATATAGCGGTTTTCTTGCAAGTTCTATATCCTCTATTCCTTTTCCACTGTCTGTTACTTCAATTTCAATAGTATTTTCTAAAAGCTTTGCTTTTACTTTTACAATTCCTTCTTTATCTTCATATCCATGAATAATACTATTTGTTACAGCTTCTGATACTGCTGTTTTTATATCTGCCAATTCCTCAATTGTTGGGTCTAGCTGTGCAGCAAATGCTGCAACAGTAATTCGTGCAAAAGCCTCATTATTGGACTTACTTAAAAAACTAAGTTCCATTTCATTATCATATAAACTTTTCATTTAATTAATAACTCCTTTCATCTTTAACATACCTTTTCTTCTATAGGTATAATTCTCACAACTCCACTCATTTCTAAAACTTTCTTAATACTTTTACTTGCATTGACTATTCTTGTGCTTCCACCTAACATTTTAGCTAGCTTATACCTGCCAATTAACAACCCTATTCCTGCACTGTCCATGAAAGTAACCTTACCAAAATCAAACACAACTTTTCTAGGCATAAATCTTGTAATTTCATAATCCATTTTCCTCCTTAATTTTTCTGTAGTATGATGATCAATTTCTTCTGTTATTTGAACATACAACATTTTGTCAAGTTCACTAAATTCTGTATTCAAATTTTCTCTCCTCCTTTTTATCTGTTTTTGTATCATCTTTATTGCTTGTCCAATTATACATTTTTTTCCAGTTATTTGCTAGAGTAAAAATTAGGAAGTTTTGTCGATTTTTCAGATATTTTCGACATTTTTCGACACTTACTATTTATATTAAAATTTAAAAATTTTATTTTATAAAAAACATTGTATTTTATTTTTTTATATGTTAAAATCATATTACATTTTTTAAGAATAGGAGGTGAATTTTATGACTAAGGAAGATAAAATTTTAGAAATTTTAGCTGAGCACACCAATACTTTAGTTAAAATGCAGAAAACTTTAGACGAGCATACTATGACTTTGGTCGAGCATACTAAAAAACTTCATGAGCACGATGGACTATTTGAAAAAATATTTTCAATTCTTGATGCTATTATCATTAGACTTGATAATATGGATAAGAAATTTGATGATATGAATAGAAGTATTCTTCTCATCGAAGATGACGTTCATAACAAAATATTCGTTAATTTTCAAAGATAAAATGGAGCTTAATTATATATCTACTTAAAAAGTAGGTACATAGTTAAGCTCCATTTTATATTATATTATTTTTCCTCCTCCAAGCACCACATCTTCTATATAAAACACGGCAGATTGCCCCGGTGTAATTCTAGCTACTGGATTATCAAATTTGACTTTTATAGCGCCTTTTCCAATCTTTTTAATTGTAGCTGGATATTCTTTAGCAGAATACCTTGTTTTTACCATAACTTTAATTGAATTTGGTATTTCATTAACTAATAGTAAGTTTAAATTATTTACTAGCATTTCACTCTTATATAATTCATTTTCTATACCCACTATTAATTCATTTTTATCTGTATTAAAACCTATTACATATAACGGTTCTGAATATGCTATACCAAGCCCTTTTCTTTGACCTATGGTATATCTATATAAACCTTGATGTTCTCCTAGCACTTCACCTTTAGTATTTACTATTTTTCCATTTTTAGGCTGTATATCAGAGTTTTCCTCTAAGAATTTTTTGTAATCCCCATC
>CALXUZ010000023.1 GCA_944391825.1 uncultured Clostridia bacterium
GGGCGCAATAGGGCTCGAACCTATGACCTCCTGCTTGTAAGGCAGATGCTCTCCCAGCTGAGCTATGCGCCCATTTCTGATGACTTTCTAAGTATACTAAATTTCAAAACAAAAGTCAATACATTTTTATAATTTTTTACAAAAAAATCCAAGTATTCGCACAAGTTGCATTTATTGCACAGAATTGCATTTAACTTTTCACTTAATCACAAAAATTAAAATATTAACCATAATAGTATTTTTATTTAAGGCTCTCAAAATATCTTAAAATAAATACTATTATGGTTTTACATTAGTTTTCTAGTTTTCGCTTTTTAATATTTCAATTGCTTTTTGTAGTTGTTCATCTTCTTCATCTGTTAAATTCAAATTCATTTTGTCTTCATCAGATAAATCTATTTCAACATCTGGCTCTATTCCAATTTCATTTATTTTGTTGTGTTTTGGTGTAAAGTATTCATTTGTGGTTATTTTTAGTCCACTTCCATCTGATAATTGATGTAATTCTTGTATAACGCCTTTTCCATAAGTAGTAGTTCCTACTAAAATTGCTTTTTCATTATCTTTTAATGCTCCTGCTAAAATTTCTGAAGCACTAGCTGAATATTCATTAATTAAAACTACTGTTGGCATATCTATAATTGGATTTTTAGTAGATTTTGTTACATCTTCTTCATCATTTTTATTTGCAGTAATTAATAGTGTAGAACCCCTATTGGTCATTAATTCTAGAATATCAATTGCCTCATCAACAATTCCGCCACCATTATCACGTATATCAATAATTAGTTTTGTAATTCCTTGTTCTTTCAATTTTTTATATTTTGTTTCAAATTCATCGGCACATCCACCATCAAAATCTGAAATTGCAATATAGCCAATATTATTTTCTAGCACTTTAGCGGTTATATGGCTTATAAGTACTTTTTCTCTTGTTACTTCAAATTCAAGTGTTTCACCATTTCTTAAAATTTCTAATTTAACCTTTGTGCCTGTCTCTCCCTTTATTTTATTAGCAGCCTCATCCATCTCATCACCAGAATATGCTTCTTCATCTACCTTTGTTATTATATCTCCTTGCCTAATTCCTGCTTTTTCTGCTGGAGAATTTTCCATTGGTCTAACTACTTCAATAACATTTTGCTCTGTATTTAATGTCATATATATTCCAATTCCAACATAATTTCCATTAGTTTCTTGCATAATTTCTTCCATTTCTTCTTTTGTATAATATGCAGTATATGGATCTCCTAACCCTGCCACATACCCTTTTATTGCGCTTTCTATTAATTCTTCGTCATTTATTTCTCCTAAATATTTTTTCTCTAATTCACTTCTGAATCTCGCAAGTGTAAATTCTAATCCACTTAGACTAGTATCATCTTTTGCTACAACATTAATTCCATTGTGTATAAGATATTGATATGTAGCATATGCTGTCGCTAAAGAGGTAATGATTACAATAATCATTACCAACATTACTATTTTATAAACTCTCTGTCCGTTACTTCTATCCATTTAAATTTTTCTTCCTCCTACATCTTTATAAGTGTTAATTATCTTTTGGCATATTTAAAATCTTTAAAGGGTCCGTTGTTTGACCATTTATCCTTACTTCAAAATGCACATGTGGTCCTGTCGAATTTCCTGTTGAACCAACTTCCATTATTAAATCTCCCTGTTTTACTTCTTCCCCTCTTTGTGTTAAAACTTTTAATCCATGACCATACAAAGTTGTAAGTCCATCTCCATGATAAACCATAACACAGTTTCCATATGAGCCCAACCATCCAGCATATGTAACCACACCATCTAGTACGCTTACAATTGGTGAACCTGAATTTGCCGCAATATCTAATCCCAAATGAAAGTCTGTTATTGCTGGTGAATTTGCTAGTGGATATTCTCTTGTACCATAATATGAAGTTATTGTTGTTCCAGAAGTTGCCACAGGCCATATCATTTCTCCACCTGTATACTGAATTTCAAACTCTCCTGTGTTTGTTGCTATATTCTGTATAGCTGTTTGAATTCTTGCATATTCTGCTTTATATTCATTTATCTCATCATTTAATTTTTTTTCTTCATCAGATAATCTTTCCACATAGCCTTCATATAAGGTTTTTGTGTTTTGCATAACAATTTCATTTTGCTCTGCTTTTGCTTTTAGTATTTTTACTTCAGCAGTTTCATTTTCTAATTTTGCTTTAGAAGTTTCTATAATTTCTTTTTGTTCTTCTACTTGGTTTATTAATTCATTGTCATATTCTGCCATTTCTCTCATTGCATAATACCTAGATAAAAATTCTGACAAAGTTGTTGAAGATAGCAATAAATCTAAATATGTAAGTTCTCCTGCCTCATATATTATCACTAACCTTTGTTTTAAAAGTTCATATCTATATGTGTATTCTGCAGTCACTTCATCTAATAATTGTGTAGTTTCTGTAATTGAAGCCTCCAAAGTCGATAACTTATTTTTTAAATCTTCATTTTCATTTTCATATTCTATTATTTTATCACTTAATTGTTGAATTTCTAGAAGCGAACTTGACATTTCTCCTTGCACATATTCTAATTTGCTGTTTGCTTCTTCTAATTTTCCATCTAGTTCTTCTCTTTGCTGTGTTAATTCATCCATTGTATTTGTGCTAATTGCTTCATTATTTTCCATATTTTCGCTATTTTCCGTTGCAAACGAAACAATTGATGAACTTAATATTAAAATAATAGCAAGGAGAATACATATAATTTTAGCTTTTAACATTGTATTCCCCTCCTTTATTTTTTATGATTTTACATAATTACCAATGTACATAATCTAGTGGATCTACCAAATCCCAATCTCCTGGACCTGTACGAACTTCAAAATGTAAGTGTGGTCCTGAGCTTATTCCAGTGTTTCCACTGTATGCTATTAATTGACCCCTTTTTACATTTTTACCTGTTGATACTACATATGAATTCAAATGTTGATAAAATGTATATAAATTATCTGCGTGTTTTATCATTACCCAATATCCTCTAGCGCTATTGTAGCCCGTTCCTGCTACATATCCATCTGCTGCAGAATATACTGGAGTTCCTGAATATACACCAATATCAATTCCATTATGATTTGCTGTTGCTCCTGCTACTGGTACGACTCTATTTCCATAATATGAAGTTATATAGTTATAATTTGGCGAACTACTTGATAATGGCCAGCTTAGAATTCCGCTAAAGCTACCTTGGTAATGTCCTGATGAATTTTGTGCAGCTGCAGCAATTGCATCTTCCATTTTCTTAATTTCTTTGTTATAATCATCAATTTTACTTTGTAATTCTTTCTGTTCTTCTGTTAAATTAGCTGCTTTTGTTTCCTTTTCTGCTTTAACTACTTTTAATTGTGCTTGTTTTGCTTCAACTGATTTTTTAGTATTTGTTAATTCTGTGTTTTGTTCTTCTAATTCTTTTTGTGCTCTTTCTACTTCTTGCCTTTGTTTTTCTACTCCTTCCATCTGCTCGTTATCAGCTTCTGTTAGTTCTTCAATTCTAGTTGGCATTGATATGTAATCCCAAACACTTTCAGCAGATAGCAAAACATCTAAAAATGTAACTTGTCCCTCTTCATAAATTGCTACTAATCTATCTGTCAAAAGTTCTTGCATATCTTCAAATTCTTGTTTTAATTCTTCTATTTCTTCTCCTTTATCTTCTATTTGTGTTTCTAATTTTTCAATTTTAGTATTTAATGTTGATATTTCGCTTTCATATTCACTAATAGAATCTTCTAGGTCAGATATTTCATTTAAAACGGAATCTTTTTCTGCTTTTACTTTGTTATACTCTTTTTTTGTTTCTGCCTTTTGATTTTCAACATTATTTATATCACTTTGAGTATACGCAAAGCTAGTTGTGAGCATCGCTAAAATTAGTACAAATACTAATAGAACAGATATAATTTTTCTTTTCATGTGTTTCTCTCCTCCATATTACACTTCTAGGTATTTTCTCATAGATATTGCACTACCTAATGCACCAATTCCAAGACCTAATACCAAATAAACTATTAATAAAGGCACAAACATTTCTTGTAAAGTTAATAATGGTATTTCAAGTCTTTCTGCAATTAAAGCAGTTTCAATTTTTCCTGCTACTGCATTATATGCTGGGCATAAAATTGCTAATGAAATTAATACTGAAAATAGTCCTATTATCATACCTTCTACCATAAATGGCCATCTGATAAATCCATTTGTTGCACCAACATATTTCATAATAGAAATTTCTTTTCTTCTTGCGTGTACTGTTAATTTTATTGTATTTGTTATGATAAATATAGAAATGAATATTAAAATTACTAAAATTACTATTGAAATAATCTTAACTCCATCTGCTATTTTTACTAGTGCTTCCATTGTGTCTGAACGTGCTACTACATTCGCAACAATATCAGAAGCATTTTCAATTTGCGTCTGTACGTTCATTGCCTGCTCTAAATCTGTTAAAGTTACAACAAATGATGCTTTAAATGGATTATCTTGTTCATATGTAGCAAGCAAATTCTTCTTGTCTTTGAAAAGATTTTTCATTTCTTCAAGAGCATCTTCTTTGGTTTTAAATGTTACTGTATTAACATATTCCATATTTCTGATTTTGTTTTCTAATTCCAATCTCTGCTCATCTGTTGCCTCATCACTAATAAAGACCGATATACCTTGTTGTTGTTCTATGCTTTTAGTTAAGTGGTTTACGTTTTCTTCTACCATAAAGAATATACCAAAAACAAACATAGTTGCACACATGATGATTAAAGATGCTATTGTAGATTTCTTGTTTTTAAATACATTTCTAAAACCTTCGCCAATTAAATAACCAAATATACTATACTTCACTGTCATACCCACCTTTTTTATCATCTCTTACAATGTTGCCTTCTTCAATTTGTATAACTCTTTTTTTCATTTTATTTACAATATCTTTAGCATGTGTTGCTACAACTACTGTAGTTCCCCTGTTGTTAATATCATTTAATAAATTCATAATATCCCAAGCTGTTTCTGGGTCTAGGTTTCCTGTAGGCTCGTCCGCAATTAGCATTGATGGGTTATTTACTAAAGCCCTTGCTAATGCAACCCTTTGCTGTTCCCCACCAGATAATTCATTTGGGTACATTTTTGCTTTGTTACTAAGACCTACTAGAGATAATACCATTGGCACCTGCCTACGAATATGTTTTTTTGTAGCTCTTACAATATACATAGCATATGCAACATTATCATACACAGTTCTATCTGGCAAAAGCCTGAAGTCTTGGAATACAACTCCCATGCTTCTTCTTAAATATGGAACTCTTTTAGGTTTTAAAAATGTGGTATCCCTACCATTAATAATAATATTTCCTGAAGTAGGTTCTTCTTCTTTTAGAATTAGCTTAATTAATGTAGATTTTCCAGAGCCTGAACTACCTACTAAAAATGCAAATTCCCCTTTTTCTATAATAAAGTTTGCATTATGAACTGCCTCTACCCCTGTCTCATATGTTTTGCTTACGTTTCTAAACTCAATCATTTTTAACTCCTTGTCTAGCAAATGTTGGTTTATATCATTATATGACATTTTATTTTACTATCTTCTTTATCATAACAATAAAATACATTATTTGCAATACTTTTTTAAATAAAAAAACAGAATAATTTTGCCTTTAGTCAGCTATTATTCTGTTTTTCTTTAAGTTTCTTCGTTTTTTAAAATTCACAAAAAATTCACAAAGAATTTATTATTAAAAATCTAGGTTTTTTAGTTTGTATTCAAGCCCCGTATTTCTCTTTTTGCTATCTACATTTTTTATCATAAATTCAATTATATTAGGGTTACCTATTAATATAAGTAGTTTTTTTGCCCTTGTCATTGCTGTATATAGCAAAGTTCTAGTTAGTAGCACTGGTGCAGCTTGCACAATTGGCATAATAACCACATCAAATTCGCTTCCGCTGTGATTTATGCACAGTTATACAATAGCTATGCTCAATTTGCTCAAGTTCATCAAATCCATACCACACTATTTTACTATCATCAAACTTAATCTTAATTCTTTTTTCAGTTTCATCTATATTTTCTATTGCTCCATATTCTCCATTAAATACACCTTTTCCCACTTCTAACCTTGGCTCATGCTTTTCCCAGTAAATATCATAGTTGTTTTTTATCTGCATAATCCTGTCGCCTTCTCTAAAAATACTGTCACCAAATTTTCTTTCTTTTTTATTGCCAATTTGTTGATTAATTATTTCTTGCAAGCTCTTATTTAACTCTTTAACACCTAACATACCTTTTTTAGTTGGGCTAATCACCTGAATATTTTCAGCAAAATCATAGTTGCCATATTTTTTTAATCTGCCACTGCAAAGTGATATTACTGTTTCTAAAATTTTGTCTTGGCTTTTTTCTGAAATAAAGAAAAAATCATCAATTAATTCATCTTTATTCTCACTTTTTTGAATCAAAAAGTTTTCCCCTTCATTAACTTTATGGCTGTTTAAAATGATTTTACTTTTTGCAGCTTGCCTAAAAATTTTGTTTAGAGTAACTACAGTGATTTTTTCTGAGTTTATTATATCTTTTAGCACATTTCCAGGTCCTACAGAAGGTAGCTGATTGCTATCTCCTACTAGTACTAGTTTTGTTCCTTTATATATTGCCTGCAATAAATAGTTCATGATGAATAAATCAACCATTGACATTTCATCAACAATAACTACATCTGCATCCAATGGTACTACTTCCACATTAGGGTCCATTGTCTGCATTTGGTCATTTTCTGCTTTTCCAATTTCAAGTAGTCTATGCAAGGTTTTTGCTTCTTCTCCTGTAGTTTCTGTCATCCTTTTGGCAGCTCTGCCAGTTGGTGCACAAAGAACAACCTTTTTTTCTTGTTGTTTGTATAATTCAATAATAGTCTTAATAATTGTGGTTTTACCTGTACCAGGTCCACCAGTTATAACACACACATTATGGTTTTGCACTGCTTTTATTGCTTCTAATTGTTTATCAGATAATTCTAATTCCGAACTTTTTTCAATTTTCTTTAATTTTCTGTCAAAACCGCTTATCTCTTTTACATTTTTATAATTATCTAAAGCAATTAAATTTTCTGCCACATTTTTTTCTGCTTGGTCATAATTGGATAAATATACCCACTCCTGAGTTTCTCTATCTTCTATAACAACTTCTTTAAGTGCTTTTAAATTTATAATGCTTTCTTCTATTAATTCTAAAGAAACACCTAATAGTTCATGGCAAAACTCTAATAAATTCTCATATAACACGCAGCAATTCCCATTATTATTTGCTATTCTTAGCGCATATTTAATTCCGCTTTGTACCCTTTTATCACTTTCTTGGTCTAATCCTAATTTAAGTGCAATCTGGTCAATTTGCCTAAAATCTGCTTTTGTTACCAAATCAATTAGCATATATGGATTTTGCTCTATTAAATCTATTGTGTCTGGTCCTAGCTTTTTATAAATTCTTTCTGCATTTTGTGGACCAATTCCATATTTTTGCAAATAATCTACAATTCTAAAAATTTCCCAATTTGCATTAAAACTTTCAGATGCTTCAATCGCCTTTTCTTTTGTAATACCTTTAATACATGTTAATTTTTCTGGCTCGAACCTTAAAATATGAATAGTATCTCCGCCAAATTGTTTGATAATTTTTTTAGCTGTTGCAGGTCCAATTCCTTTTAAATTGCTATTTGCTAAATACCTTTCTAAACCTTCCAATGTTTCTGGCAAAGTTTTTTCAAAAGTTTCAATTTTAAATTGAGTGCCATATTCTGGGTGCTCTACAAAATTACCCACAGCCTTAATGGTATCCCCCTTATTTATAAAAGGAAGATACCCGAACTGTGGTTGTTTCTTCTTCTCTAGTTTCTAGCACCGCAATTGTATAACTATTTATTTCATTACGATATATTATCTCTTTTATTTCACCTGTTATTTCCAAACTATTCCCTCACTTTTTGCTACTTTCTATTGTATCCTTATTTATTAACTTTTGCAAGAGAATTTATTTATTTTACTTCATCTACACTGTCTAAGATTTCTTTACACTCTCTCCAGTTTGAGACTTTTATATTTTCATAATCATGTCCTAATTTTTCTAGTATTTCTTTTGTTTCATCTTTTGAGTTTAGGTCTACAACAATTACGTCTTTTACGTTTTCTTCTTTACCATATAATATTCTAAATAAGAAGGAGCGTAAAAAGCCTTCTATTCTACTTTCTTGATTTTTGGCAGCTATTATTACATAAATGCCATCTGCTTTTAAGTTTGTATATGTATATGTGTATATTATTGTTTTTATAAGCTCAAAAAGACCATATAGAGCAAGCACCCACAAAATTCCATTTAATATATATTCCATACTTTTAAGTCCTCCACAATTTCTTTTGTATTTTATGAATTTGTTTTAATTTTTGTTACAAATAAAAATTCACCCTATTTAGGGTGAATTAATAACTGTCCCAAATTATAAGTATCTATATGGAATTGCTTTGTTTTTTTTGTCTAAATCTAATATTTTGTCATACATACAAATTACTGCACCTTCACCAACTTCGCTTATTTTATCTAGCACTTTAAAATTTTCTATCATTTCCTTAGTTGGTTTTGCTGATTTTTTTATTTCTATTGGATATAGTTTCCCGTTTTGCTCTATTATTAAGTCAATTTCTCTCTTTTCTTTGTCTCTATAAAAATAAAGTGGTGGTCGCAATTCTCCGACGTTATAATAACTTTTTATAATTTCAACTATAACAAAGTTTTCAAAAAAGTTACCAGCCATAGTACCTGATTCTAAAACTTCCTTATTTTTCCATTTAGTTAAATATGCAACTAGACCTGTATCTAGAAAATATATCTTGGGTGTTTTTACTGCTCGTTTCATTATATTATTATAATATGGTTCTAAAAGATATACTATATTTGATGAAATTAATATGGATAACCATCTTTGTGCCGTTGGTATAGTTATTCCAACTTCATTTGCTACGCTATTCAAATTTAATAATTGTCCTATTCTACTTGCTAATGCAGTCATAAATTTCAAAAAGCTTAATGTGTCTCCTACTTGGGTTAAATTTCTTACGTCTCTTTCAATATATGTGTTTACATATGTGGAATAATATAATTCCGAATCACTTTCTTGTTGGTATAAAGCTGGCATTGCTCCTTTATGAATTATATTCCATATTTCATCATACGAAATATCCATTGCATGTTTATTTCTTGCTTCTAAATATTCATTTACTGGCATAAATGGCAAGTTAAAATCTGCCTCTTTTATTTCTCTTAAACTCAACCCCAATAAATTTACTATTCCTATTCTTCCTGCTAAACTTTCACTAATATTTTTCATTAAGTGAAATTGTTGCGAACCAGTTATATAGAACATTGCTTTCTCTACACTATTATCAACAGCAATCTTTATATATCTTAATAAATCTGGTGCGTACTGAACTTCATCTATAATAATAGGAACATCATTTGATTTTAAAAACAAATCCGGATCTTCTTGAGCTAACTGATTTTGTAACATATCATCTAATGTTACATAATTTATGTCTGGTTTTAAATTCCTTAACATAGTTGTTTTTCCTACCTGCCTTGCTCCAGTTACAAGTATGGCTTTAAATAATTTTTCCTCTTTTTTAATAACATCTTCCGCATTTCTTTTTATATATTTCATATTTTTCGCCTCTTTTCGACTAATCTAATATCTAATATTATTATAGTCGATTATTCTATGTTTGTCAATACTAAAATTGCTATTTTCTAAACCGTCTCTAATCGAGATAAAAGTGGTAGATTAGGGACTGTCCCCAAAAGAGACATGTTTACACAATTGCAAAAATAGTGTATACTTAGGTTATGAAAGAATTAATTGTAAGTGAAAAATATGATGGAAAAAAATTAAATACTTTTTTATTAGATACTTTTGATGGGCTTAGTCTTAATACTTTATATAAGGCTTTGCGTAAAAAAGATATTCGTGTAAATGATAAGCGCATAAGCGAAAATATTATCTTACATACCGGCGCCCATTTAAAGGTATTTATTTCTGATGAGCAATTAAATAATTCTAGTTTTAAAATCAAACTAAGGCCAGATATTATTTACGAAGATAATCATATATGTATTGTAAATAAACCAGCTGGGATTGAGGTAACTGGCAAAAATTCTTTAACTGAAATTTTGAAAGAATATTATTTGGATTTACTTAATAATTCAAGTCAAAGATTTTCTGATAGTACTAAAACAAATAATGTTTCTTCACAAATTTTTATAAGCCCATGCCATCGCCTAGATAGAAATACTACTGGCTTAGTATTATTTGCCAAGGATGAAGCTTCTTTGCAAATTTTATTAGATAAATTCAAAAACCATGAAATTGAAAAACACTATTTAGCAAAAGTATATAGTATTCCAACCAAGAAAAAAGATACTTTAACCGCATATTTATTTAAAGATGCTAAAAAATCTATGGTATATATTTCTGATTTTCCTAAAAAGGGATATGAAAAAATCATCACTTCATATGAAGTTGTTGAAGAAAATAAAAAAGAAAATACAAGTATTTTAGATGTTAATTTGCATACTGGCAAAACTCATCAAATTCGCGCTCATTTAGCACATATTGGTTATCCAATTTTAGGTGATGGAAAATACGGAAATAATCAGCTCAATAAAAAATTTGGATATAAAGTTCAGCAGCTTTGCAGTTATTCTTTGACTTTTCATTTTACAACACCAAGCGGAATTTTAAATTATTTAAATAATAAGACCATAAAGCTTTAAAAGTTCTATGGTCTTATTTTTCATTTTATAATATTTTCAAATTCTTCGGCTGAAATTACCTCTTTTTCCATTAAGATTTGTGCCACTTTATTAAGCTTATCCATATTATTAGCCAAAATTGTTTGTGCCCTTAAATAAGCATTATCTAGCATTATTTTTACTTCTGCACCCACTGCATCTCCAAATTTTTCTCCAAATAGTTGTAATTCATATGGGTCTTTATCTGTATTAACAGAAATTGGTCCTAGGCTTTCACTCATACCATATTTTATAATCATATCTTTTGCAATTTGCGTTGCTACTTCAATATCATTACTTGCCCCTGTTGATATATCATTTAAAGCAATTTTTTCAGCGGCTCTTCCACCAAGTAATGCAACAAGTTTTTCTTCCATTTCTGTTTTAGAAATGTAGTATTTATCTTCGTTAGTTTTATACATGGTGTATCCACCTGCAATTCCACGTGGAATAATTGAAACTTCTTTTATATCTTTTTGTGTTTCTAACTGACTACTTACAATAGCATGTCCAGCCTCATGATATGCAGTTAATTTTTTATCTTTTTCTGGTACTATTCTGCTTTGTCTTTCCAAACCTACTGTTACCTTTTTAACTGCATTTTCCACATCATCTTGTGTTATTGCATCATGTTTTTTTATTGTTGCAATAATTGCTGCTTCATTTAAAATATTTGCAAGTTCTGCACCTGTAAATCCAGCAGTGTCTCCTGCAATATCTTTTAGGTCAACATCTGCTGCAAATTTCTTTCCTTTTGCATGAATTTTTAGGATTTCTTCTCTCCCTTTCATGTCTGGAAGTGCAATTGTAATTTGTCTATCAAATCTACCAGGTCTTAATAGTGCTTTATCTAGCATTTCTGGTCTATTTGTTGCTGCTAGCACAATGATGGTTTCTTCTGTGTCAAATCCATCCATTTCAACTAGTAATTGATTTAAAGTTTGGTTGTTTTCAGTCTCTGCACCACTTCCGCTTGTTCTTCTTGAACCAATTGCGTCAATTTCATCTATAAATACTATACATGGTGCAACTTTTTTGGCTTTTTCAAATAATTTTCTAACACGTGATGCTCCAAGCCCGGCAAACATTTCTATAAATTCTGAACCGCTCATTGATATAAATGGTACTTTTGCTTCTCCTGCAATTGCTTTTGCAATTAGTGTTTTACCAGTTCCTGGTTTTCCACAAAGGAGCACACCTCTTGGGATTTTTGCACCCATTTCATAAAATTGTTTTGGATCTTTTAAAAAGTTTACAATTTCCATCATTTCGTTTTTTTCTTCGTCTAGTCCCGCCACATCATCAAATTTTATTTTTGATTTTGTAGTTTCTGCATCATAAACTTTACCTTTATCACCTAAACCTTGCATTTTAAAGAGTAGAACAAATAACACTACTAACAATATTGTTGGTAATAGTGAAAATAGAGTTTGTGAAATTCCAACAAGCACATTTTGTTTTTTCTGGTTAAATTCAATACTATTTCCTTCTAATACTTTTGTTTGAATTAATTCAATAAATGCTTGTGTATTAGGTATGCTTGTGTTTTTTTCTTCTTCCTCACCATGTAGTTTTATTTTTGCAGAACTACTACCTACTGTCATTTCTATTTTTTCTACTTCTCCAGCATCAATTTTTTTAATTAGTTCTGTATATGCAAGTTCTGTATCATTTTTTGTTTGATTATTTGCTGTAATATACCAAATTGCAATCCCTGCAATTACAATAACAGCAAGTAATATAGCAATTCCATAATATAGTTTATTTTTTTTGTTTTTTTCTTTTTGATTTTGTTTTTGCTCCTCCATCAAATTTTCTCCTTCCAGCCTCTAAATTCTAACCTCCAACTTCTAACCTCTAACTTCTAGTAACCACATTTGCTTCTGGTTGTGGGGCATCATTTTTGTCACTCTTTTTCTTTTCTTGTTTTTCCTTTTTCTCTTTTTCTTTCTTTTTTTCTGCCTGTCTTTTCTTTTCGTCTTCTTTTCTTACTCTTTCCCTTTCTTCTTGTTCTCTTTTCTCTTGCTCTTGTCTTTCCATTTCCTGTTTTATTTTTTCTTGTTCTGAAATAATCCTAGAAAGTTCTAACTGTTTTTTTATCATATCTGCCTTAATCATTAAAATTGCTGTTATAATGTATATACATGTAATTGCCAAATACATTATATCAAAATATTTTATTGTAAATCCTGTAAATATGTTTATTAACATATATATAAGATTTAAAATTATAGGAAGTGTTAATGCATGTATGCTAATTTTATAAATTGCACTATATTTTAGTCTTAATCTTGAAAACATACCTGCAATATATCCTATTAATGAGTAAAGCAAAGCATCTACTAAAACTGTAGAAAAATATATTATAAATAGGTATATATACATTATGACAAAAAATCCAGCATATAGCATACTAGCATTATTTCCTGATAGCATGTCCAAGATATTTTGCTTGTCCAATTTTACTATATTATACCTATCAGCAATACTTGAAAATGGTATCGAAAGTGATAATCCGGATTCATTTATTATTGCTCCATCTTTTAAAATAATTATACCAGTATTATATCCCTGAATTTCATTTCTATAATTATTTATTTGTTCTTCTGTTATTTCATTTGTATCTATTATTATTTTATGCTCCAAATTTTCTTCATCTGCTGCAATAATAGCATCAGTAGTTTCATTTTTTCCTGTGACTGTTAGTGTACCGTTCTCAAAATTAATTTGTGAAATTTCGCTTTCAATATATCCTTTTACATTGCCAATGGTTTCAGAAAATTTATATGTTAATGCAATGGAAAGAATTAAAACGAAAATTAGCATTAATTTTGCTATATATCCTATTACTGAACCTATTGTTTGAATCGCTAATTTTTCATAATTTTCTAATCCAAATATGCTAATTTTTATTTTCTTTAAAAATGATATTTCGTTTTTTTCTTCCACTGCTTTATTTTCCGCCTTTCTAATTTATCTCTTTTTCTATGTTCATACCTTCTTTAGTATCTTTTATAATATAGCCTTTTTCTTTTAATTCATCACGAATTTTATCTGATAATGCCCAATCTTTATTTTCTCTTGCTTTTTTTCTTTCTTCTACTAATTTTAGAATTTCCTCTGGAAGTTCTACTTTTTGTGCGTCATCTAAATATTTTTTGCTATTTATTAAGTCTAAGCCCAATACTTCATCAAATTTTAGTAAAAGCTGTGCATATTGTTTTGATTTTTGTGGATTTCGTATAATTTCCCATACAAGTCCCATTGCTGTTGGAATATTTAAATCATCATTTATTATCTCCAAAAATTTGTCTTCATATTCCTTTATTTTTTCTTCTGGTACATTTTCTTCTGCTTCTTGATGTTTTACAAATCCTTCTCTCAAGCGATTTAATGCTTTTTGATTTGATAAAGCTATTTCAAATGTAAAATTTAATTTTGTTCTATAATGTGCTGTAAAGCAAAATAATTTATATGCAAGTGGCTCAATTCCTTTTTCTTGTAATTGGTCTAAAGTATATGTATTTCCCAAAGATTTTGACATTTTTCCACCATCTACTTGTAAAAATTCCACATGCATCCAAAATTTTGCTGGAATTTTACCTGTTAAACCTTTACTTTGCGCAATTTCATTTTCATGGTGTGTTGGTATATGGTCTATTCCACCCGTGTGTATATCAAATTGGTCACCTAGGTATTTTCTACCCATGGCAGAGCACTCAATATGCCAGCCAGGGTAAGATAATCCCCATGGGCTTTCCCATTTCATAATATGGTTTTCTGGTGCTTTAATCCATAATGCAAAATCATATGGGTTTCGTTTTTCTTCATCAACATCCACCCTTGCACCAGCAATTTGTTCATCAATTTTTCTATTTGATAATACTGGGTATTTATCTAATTTTGAAATATCAAAATAAATTCCCTTGCTTGTTTCATATGCATAGCCATTTTTTACTAGTCCTTCAACAAATTTTAGCATTTCTGGAATATGCTCTGTTGCTTTTGCTATGATCTCTGGTTCATCAATATTTAGCCTTTTCATATCCTTAAAAAATATATCTGAATAATATTTTGCTATCTCATACGGATTTTTATTCTCTTTTCTTGCTGCCTTTTCCATTTTGTCTTCGCCTTCGTCAGCATCTGACTCCAAATGCCCAACATCTGTAATATTCATTACATGTTTTAATTTATATCCATTATATTTCAAAATTCTTCTTAGTGTATCCATGAATATATATGCCCTAAAATTACCTATATGTGCATAACTATACACTGTTGGTCCGCATGAATATATGCGGACCGTGTTATCCTCTAATGGTTTAAATTCTTCTTTTTCTCTGGTTAATGTATTATATAATTTAATTCCCATAAATTAAATTCCCCTTTTTATATACTTTATGGAGTTACAGTTTCGTTTCCACTTGTTTCTGTATTTTCCGTGTTTTCTGGAGTTTCCGTATTTTCCGGTGGAACTTCTGTATTTCCGCCAGGAGTTTCCGTATTTTCTGGTGGAACTTCTGGCTCAGTTGTTTCTATAATATTAACAGTTATAACTATAGTAACTCCTTTATCAACTTTTGTTCCAGCCTCTAAGCTTTGCCTTAATACCACTCCATTTGCTTGTGTTGAGTCATGACCTTCAATAACTTGAACTGTAAGCCCTGTTAATAAAGTTCTTGCTTCTGCTTCTGTTTTTCCTACTACATTTTCAACTACCATTTTGCTTGTTTCCTCATTATGCAAAGTGCATGTTTCTGTAGGTGGTTTGGATTTACTTACACCGCTTGTTGTCCATGAGGTGTTTTGCTCTTTTTCTGGTATTGAAGCATATACTTTTTCTTGTACTTCTGGGCAGTATTGATTTGCTAATTTTCCACTTTCTTTACAAATTTCAACTGCTGTGTGTCCACTACAGTTTTCTGGTACAGTTCCTTCTACAAAATACTCTGTATATGTGCTACTACATTTTGAAGTTGCTTTTTTACCAGTTTGCCTACAAATTTTAGCAGTTACTACATTATCTGGTTTTTCAAATCTTGCATCATCCAAATCCTTATGAACAGCTTTCATAACATTTGCCCATAGGTTTGTAGCATTCGAAACATTCCACATACTATAGTCCTCGCCACTGCTTTCTGCATATCCATCCCATGTTGCTGCTGCATAATATGGTGTAAATCCACAAAGCCATGTATTATCATTATAGTCTGTTGTACCTGTTTTAGCTGCGACATCAATTCCTGATATATAGCATGCTCTTGCAGTACCTTGTGAACCTGTTACAACATCCATTAATATATCTTTAATTATAAAGGCATTTGCTTCTGAAATAACTCTCCTTGTTTCTTGTTCAGGTTCAAGTACAGTATTGCCATTGCTATCCACTAACTTTTCATAAAATGTAGGTTCTATATATTCTCCATCATTTGCTAAAGCAGAATATGCTGCTGCCATTTGTAAAGTGCTTGAACCATGATATGCACCACCAATAGCCAAAGAACCTGTTGCATCCTTTTTTTCTGTATATGAGGTCAAACCAAATTCATGTAAATAATTTAAAACGGTTTGAGCTCCTATATTATAGAATATTTTTGCGTTTACAATGTTAGAAGAAACTTCTATTGCTTTTCTAACTGTACATAATCCTTGATATCCACCAGCATTTTTTGGTTTCCACTTTTGAGTACCATTTTTAAATGTTGTTGTATTATCATAATAAACTGTTGAAGCTGTAATTACTTTTTCTTCTAGTCCTGGTGCAATATTTGCTAATGGTTTTATTGAAGAACCTGTTTGTCTTTCACTAGTAGCATAATTAAAGTTCTTACCGTTATCGCTACCTAAAGCACCACCCATTGCAACTACTTTACCAGTTTTATAATCTATAATTGTCATACCCATTTGTGTGGATATCTTTTTACCGTTAAGTGTTTTTGTTTCTACATATTTATCTTTAGCCATTTCTTTTAGAACAATTTCTTGAATATCAGAATCCTGTGTTGTATATAATTTATATCCACCACTTCTAATTAATGAATCTGCTTCATCTAATGTAATATCTTTTTCTTCTGACAAATCCTGTGCTACTTGTTTTACTGCTTCTTCTACAAAATATGAATTATTTTCAAATTCAATTTTTCCTTGCTTGAATTCTAACCCTTTTTCTACTTTTTCTACTGCCTCATTATATAGCTTTTCGGCTTCTTCTGCGTTGTCACTAATTCTATTTTGCTCTTTCATGCAGTCCAAAACATATATCGTTCTTTCTTTTATTAACTCTGAATTATCATTTTCCTCATCATATGGATTATACATATTTGGTGCATTGTTTATTCCTGCTAAAAACGCAGATTCTGCCAAATCCAAATCTTTTGCAGATTTTGCAAAATAGTATTGTGCTCCATATTCTACACCATGGAGTTCTGTACCACCTACAAATATAATATTAAGATATTTCTCTAATATTTCTTCTTTGCTAAGCATTTTTTCTAATTGATATGCTCTTGACATCTCACGTATTTTTCTCTCAATACCAGCAGTACCGCTAGTTGCATCATCTTTCATTAGGTTTTTAACCAATTGTTGTGTAATTGTACTACCACCACCAACACTTGAGCCATCAGTGCTATTTAAAAGGTAGCTAACTGTAGCTTTTGCAGTTCTTAATATATCTATTCCTGAGTGCTCATAAAATCTCTTATCTTCAACTGCTACATAGGCATCTGCCGTAAATTCTCCCATTTCATCAAAAGTAATCACTTTCCTGTTACCATTTCCTTGGCTAGCAGAAAGTAGCGCAATCTGTTTTCCTTCAGAGTCTAATACCTCTGTGTTTCCATTAGCTATTACCTCTTCCCTAGTTAAAGCCCATTTATCACTAAAGAAAATACCTGCGAATATTCCAACCGCAATTAGGCATAATAGAAAAATTATTACGAAAAATATTAGTATTGCTTTTTTTAGTTTTGAGTGTTTTTTCTTCTTTTTATCTTTTCTTTTGCTAGTTTTAATTTTATATTGCTTTGTTTTGTCCATTTCACTGGCTCTTTTTCCTTTTTCCATTAGGTTTTCCCCCTTGGCTAAAATTTAACAAGTATATTATATAATATATTCTTGAAAAATGAAAGTATTTTAAGAAATCTTTAATTTTTATCCAAAAATACCTCTTTTCTTTACAGGAGGTTGTTCGTTCATAGTTTGCGCAAGCTTCACTAAAAGTTCCCTTTGCTCTGAAGTTAATCGTTTAGGCACTTGTACTTGTACAGTAAATACAAAATCTCCTTGTCCGTTTCCATTTAAATTTTTAAATCCTTTATCTCTTATAACAAATTTACTTCCAGTTTGTGTTGCATCTGGAATTGTATATGTTTCTTCAGTTCCATCTACCATTGGAATTTTAAGTGTTGCACCCAATGTAGCTTGTGTAAATGTAATTGGTATATCACAAAGTACATTATTTCCTTTTCTTGTATAAATTTTATGCCTTTTTACATGGACTGTTATATATAAATCTCCTTTTGGTCCACCATTTTCGCCAGGTTCACCTTCTCCTTTTAACACAATGGTTTGGTTATCATCAACACCTGCTGGAATTTTAACAGTTAACCTTACTTGATTACGTACTGTTCCTTTTCCTTTACAGGTTTCGCAAGGTTCTTTAATTATTTTACCAGTTCCACGGCAATTTGAACATGTTCTCATTGTTTGCATTTGCCCCAAAATTGTAGTTTGCACTTGCTTTATTTGACCAGTCCCATGGCAAACAGAACACGTTTCTGGGTGTGTGCCTGGTTTGCAACCATCTCCATGGCATGTATTACAAGTTTCTTTGCGGTTAAGTGTAACATATCTTTCTGTACCCAGAAAGGATTCTTCAAAACTGATTTCCAAATCATATCTTAGGTCATTACCTTTTCTAGGGCCATTTTGCCTATTTGCTCTATTGCCACCAAATCCTCCTCCAAAAAATGAAGAAAAGATGTCTCCTAAATCTCCAAAATCACTAAATCCATCAAATCCTGTAGAATATGTATATGTTCCATTTCCAAATGGGCCTCCAGCGCCCCCGCCAAATCCTTGTGGGCCATCTGGTCCAAATTGGTCATACATCTGCCTTTTTTTAGGGTCTGATAATGTCTCATATGCTTCATTTACTTCCTTAAATTTAGCTTCTGCTTCTGCTTTATTATCAGGGTTTGCATCTGGATGATATTTTTTTGCAAGTTTTCTATATGCTTTTTTTAGTTCTTCTTCACTTGCATTTTTATCTACGCCTAATACTTCATAATAGTCTCGTTTTGCCATTTTAGCCTCCTATAAATTAGAGGTTAGAATTTAGAGTTTAGAATTTGGAAGTATTCAAAGGTCAGCTTTAACACTTAAACTTCTAAATTCTAAATTCTAGTTTGGCGACTTGTTGTCGCCATTACTTCTAACCTCTAGCCTCTAATTATTTCTTATCGTCTTCATCCACCTTGTAGTCTGCATCATGGATATTTCCATTTTCATCTGCATGTGGTCCTTGTGCTTCCTCGCCTGTACCAGCATTTGCATTATTTGCTTGTGCTTGAGCTGTTTGTTGATATAATTTTTGTGAAATAGCATAAAATTCAGTTGTTAATTTCTCTGTAGCTGATTTAATAGCTTCCACATCTGAACCTTCCAATGCTTTTTTAACATTTGCAATTTCAGTTTCAACTTTTGATTTTTCTTCTCCACTAATCTTGTCTCCAAGTTCGTTTAGTGTTTTTTCGCAGTTATATACTAAGCTTTCAGCATTGTTTCTAGCTTCTATTTCTTCTTTTCTCTTTTTATCTTCTGCAGCATGTGCCTCTGCATCTTTTACAGCTTTATCAATATCTTCATCAGATAAGTTTGTGCTTGCTGTAATTGCAACTTGTTGGCTATGTCCTGTTGCCATATCTTTTGCAGATACGTGAACAATACCATTTGCATCAATATCAAATGTTACTTCAATTTGTGGCACTCCACGTGGTGCTGCTGGAATTCCTGTTAATTGAAATCTTCCTAGAGTTTTATTATCTGCTGCCATTTCACGTTCACCCTGTAATACGTGAATTTCAACACTTGTTTGACCATCAGCAGCTGTTGAGAATACTTGTGATTTTTTAGTTGGTATTGTAGTGTTTCTTTCAATTAATTTTGTAAATACTCCACCTAATGTTTCAATACCTAGTGATAATGGTGTTACATCTAGCAATACTAAATCTTTAACATCACCTGATAATACACCACCTTGAATTGCTGCACCAATTGCAACACACTCATCAGGGTTTATTCCTTTATCTGGTTCTTTTCCTGTAATTTTTTTAACAGCTTCTTGAACAGCTGGAACTCTTGTAGAACCACCAACTAATAATACTTTGTGTAAATCATTTGCTGTAACCCCAGCATCTTTCATAGCTTTTTCTACTGG
>CALXUZ010000024.1 GCA_944391825.1 uncultured Clostridia bacterium
TATCAATGGAGAAGAAAATATGTTAGAAAGAACCAAAGTAATTTAGTACCGACATTAACAGCTAACATGGGAGAAGGTGGCCACAATGTACCACTAATAAAAACAAAGTTTGGTATAAGAAAATTAACGCCAATAGAATGTTTTTATGCACAGGGTTATCCGAAATATTATAAATTGCCAACAGATATGAGTGATGCGAGATTATATAAACAAGCAGGAAATAGTGTTGTAGTACCAGTTATCAATAGAATAGCTGAAAATATAATGAAGGCATTGAATTGATATTAAGGCTAATTGTTATAGAATGTAAAATGGAGAAAACCACAAATATTTTTGGAGAAGTATTTTGATAAAGAAATTTCAGAACAAGATATAGAAAATTTGAGGAAAAGGATAACAGATATTTATAACAGCTAAATAAATACTGCGAATAGGTTAATAGCTAGAAGTTAGTAATAACTAATTTCTAGCATTTTTTTTATGCGATTTTGTAAAAATTTATACCTTTTTAATTGATTCATGGCATACACATTATAAAAAAAAGTTTAAGAAATTTTTAAAAATTTCCCCATTTTTCATAAAATGATGGCATATACCTAGTAGAAAAAGTTTAAAAATTTTTCAAAAAAGGTTACATTTCAAGTGCCATTTTGGAACTTATCTAGTAGAGGGGGTAAATTAGTAATAAAAATTTATAAAAACTAATAAACTTTAACAAATGAAAAAGGAAAGGTATATGAAATTTGGAGGAAAATAACAAAATTATAAATTATCTATTAAATACAAAAGAACCATATACAATAAAAATAGATGATATGAATATTGAAATTGCATATTCTGAAAATAATAAGACTTTTAATGAGTGTATGTTAAATATTTTGAAACGAAAATACAAAAGTGGCTGACTATTCAAAAAAAGCACGTTAGAATAAGATAGTAAAACAAATCAAAACAAGTGATACTAGGCAATTGAATAAAAAATCCGCAGTCGTACTTTTGTACGTCGAGGAATTTTTTATGAAGATTAACGACGTAATACGCAGTTTTTCATTTATTTTAAAGAAGGGAGGCAAAGAAAAGATTGGCTGGAAGAAAATCAAAATATTCTTCAGAAAATTCAAATACGAAAAAAACAAAAACATGGTCTGTTGCGGTATATATAAGACTTTCACAAGAAGATAGTGACAATGGCGATGAAAAACAAGAAAGTAACAGTATTACAAGCCAAAAGGCATTATTAAATGAATTTGTTGAAGAACATGATGATTTGATTGTTTATGATACTTATGTAGATGATGGTTATACTGGAACAGATTTTGATAGACCAGGATTTCAAAGACTATTAGAAGATATGAGAAAAGGAAATATAAATTGTGTTCTAGTTAAAGATTTATCAAGACTTGGAAGAAACTATATAGAAGTAGGAAACTATATAGAGCAGATTTTTCCATTATTCAATATAAGATTTATTGCCATAAATGATAGTGTAGATAGTTTTAAGAATCCTAATAGCACAAATACAATATTAGTACCATTTAAGAACTTAATAAATGATGAATATGCAAAAGATACATCAATAAAAATAAGGTCAGCACTAAATGGGAGAAAAAAGAAGCGGAGAGTTTGTAGGGGCATTTCCATCTTATGGATATATAAAAAGTCCAGAAGACAATCATAAATTAATCATTGATAAAGAATCAGCCGAAATTGTAAAAAAAATTTTTGAATGGAAAGTAAATGAAGGTTTAGGAAATTTAAGTATATGCCATAGGCTAAATGATATGGGGGTTTTAAATCCAACAGGCTATAAAAAGAAAAAATTGAATCAAAATTATAATAATTCTCAAATTATGCAAGAAGATTATTCATGGTGTTCATCTACAGTTAGAAATATATTAAAAAACGATATTTACATAGGAAATATTACACAGGGGAAAAGAAGAGTAAAAAGCTATAAAGTTCATAAAGTAGAACAAGTACCAGAAGATGAATGGATTACAGTAGAAAATATGCACGAGCCTATTATAGAAAAAGAATTATTTGAAAAAGCACAAGGATTAAGAAAAGTTGATACAAGAGTACAAAATAGTGGAACTCTAAGTATGTGGGCAGGAATACTAAGATGTAGTGATTGTGGACGTGCAATGCATAAAAAATATTCTAAAAATAAAAGTGGAAAAGTTTATGAATATTACATATGTGGTACATATAGGAAAAAATCTAATAAATTATGCACAAAGCACACTTTAAAAGTTGAAGAATTAGAAAGAGCAGTATTAGAAGCAATTAAATTACATATAAATTGTGTGGATATTCCAAAATTATTAGAACAAATACATAAATTAAATCTTAAAAAATCAGTAGCTGAGGATATGGAAAATATTAAAAAAGATAAAAAAAAAGAGATAGAAAAATTAAATAATTTGAAAAGAGGCTTATATGAGGACTGGAAAAATGAATATATAACAAAAGAGGAATATGTGGAGTATAAACAAAAATATAAACAAGACATTGAAAAGACTAAAAAAATAATAGAAAACTTAAATAAACAAAAAGGAGAAGAAAAAGAGATTATAAATGAAAATAGTAAGTGGATTGAAAATTTTAAAACAAGCAAAAATATAACGGGACTAGATAGAGATGTTGTTACAGAGCTAATTGATTACATAGAAGTCCATGAAAATAATAAAATTACAATTCATTTTAAATTTATGGATGAACTAGAAAATGTATTAGACTATATAGACAACAATAAAAAGTAAAATCTATATAATATTTTATTCGAAATAGCACTTTAGTGTTAACAATTAATGTAGCGACAAAATACACCAAGCAGGTGTGGTGGCAGCACCTGTAGGTGGTCAAGTGCTATCAGAGGTACTTCCATATTTAGAGTTAACAAAAGATAATGTTAACAGCGAAAACTAATCATTAAGTGAAATGCAATATAAATATATTTAAAAAAGTAAAATCTGTTTACTAATGAAAATTTAGGACATAAAAAATCAAAAAAACCTATACAAAAATTTCATTTCGTTATATAATGTAAACGGAAAAATGGAGAGGATGGTAAGCATATGAATTTAACAAATATCTTATCTGGATTAGATGGCTTAAAAGTAAAGGGAAACCTTGAAATAGAAGTAAATAGCATACAAAGCGACTCTAATAAAATAAAAGAAGGAGATATGTTTATAGCCATTGATGGATTTGAAACAGATGGACATAAATATATAAAACAAGCAATACAAAATGGTGCAAAAGTCATAATGGCACAAGAAGATAGGGCTTCTAGAGATATGATAAAAGAATTGCCAGAAGATGTTACATTTATATCGGCACCCAATACAAGGCATGCAATTTCAATTTGCGCATGTAATTTTTACAAGAATCCTTCACATAAGCTAAAATTAATAGGTGTAACAGGAACAAAAGGAAAAACTACAACCACATTTATGATAAAATCATTACTAGAAAAGCAAGGGTATAAAGTTGGCTTAATTGGTACAATTTGCACATATATTGGTGCTAAAAACTTAGGAGACAATGATAGAACCACGCCAGAAAGCTTAGAATTACAAGAGCTTTTAGCTAAAATGGTAAAAGAAAAATGTGATTTTGCAGTAATGGAAGTATCTTCACAAAGTTTAAAGTTAAATAGGGTAGATGGTTGTGAATTTGAAATTGGAATTTTTACAAATTTTTCAAAAGACCACATAAGTAAAAAAGAACACTCAAGTATGGAGGAATATTTTGAATCAAAAGTAAAATTATTCAAAATGTGTAAATATGCCTATATAAATTCTGATGACATATATGCAAATAAATTACCAGAATTAGCACCAGAGTGCAATTTTACAGCATATGGAATTGATAATCCATCAGATTTGCTTGCTAAAGATATAACTGTAACAAATAGTTATGTAGATTTTAAAGTGAAGTTAGGAGATAAAAATTATAGAGTAAAAACAGATATACCTGGCAGATTTAGTGTATATAACTCATTAGCAGCAATAAGTGTGGCATTAAAATATGGTGCTACACCAGAAAATATTATTGAAGCATTATCAAAAGTGCGTGTGCCAGGAAGAAGTGAATTAGTAGATAATGATAGAGAAATTACAATAATGATAGATTATGCACACACACCAGAAAGTTTGGATAATATTTTGACTACAGTACAGGAATATACAATTGGTGAGGTAATATGTGTATTTGGCTGTGGGGGAGATAGAGATGCAGGCAAAAGACCTATAATGGGGGAAATTGCTGGAACAAAAGCAGATTATACAATTATTACTTCAGATAATCCAAGAACCGAAAAACCAGAAGATATTGTTGCAGAAATAGAAAAAGGAATAAAGAAGACAAAAGGTAAATACGAGCGTATTGTAGATAGAAAACAGGCAATAAAAAAAGCAATTGCAATAGCACATAAAAGAGACATGGTGCTAATTTGCGGAAAAGGTCATGAATTAACACAAGAAATCAATGGCAAAAAATATCCATTTGATGAAAGAGAAATAGTAAAGGACATATTAAGCAATAACTAAACCCGGCACGGGACATAGACCAAGGAGGAATCATGGAATTTCAGACAAAAATTATTTTACTAGCTTTTGCAATTAGTGTAATAATTGCACTTATAACAATTCCAATTTTAAAAAAATTAAAAGTTGGGCAAATAGAAAGAAAAGAAGGACCACAATCCCATTTAAAAAAACAAGGGACGCCAACAATGGGTGGAATTATAATGATAATCACCATCCTAATATTAGGAATTTTTATGGTATGGGATTATACAAAATCAGATGACCAAAGTGAGAGAATAATAGGTGAAAACTTAATACCACTAATTGCAGTAACAGTAGGATTTGGAATAATAGGTTTAATTGATGACCTAAAAAAACTAATTGGAAAAAATACAGAAGGGTTAAAACCGGCATACAAAATGCTTGGTTTGTTAATAGTATCTGTTGGATTTTCTCTATATATTACACAAGTTTTAAATATAGAAACAGATATATATATACCATTTTTTAAAACATATTTAACATTGCCAATATGGCTATATGTACCATTTGCAGTACTAGTATTACTTGCTACAACAAATGCTATTAACCTAACAGATGGAATTGATGGGCTATCAACAAGTGTTACAACAATTATTATCACATGCCTAACAATGATTGGAGTAGTATTAGGCTTAAAAGAAATTACAGTAATTGGAAGCATTTTAATTGGTACTTGCTTAGCATTTTTAATCTTTAATTTGCACCCAGCCAAAGTAATGATGGGAGATACAGGCTCACTATTATTAGGTGGTGCCATTGCAAGTATGGCATTATATCTAAAAATGCCATTACTTTTAATAATTATAGCTTTAGTTCCAATTTTAGAGACACTTTCAGTTATGATACAAGTAGCATATTTTAAAAAGACTGGAAAACGTGTATTTAAAATGACACCAATACATCACCATTTTGAACTATCAGGCTGGAAAGAAAATAAAATTGTATCTGTATTTAGCCTAGTAACATTAATTTGCTGTGCTATAGGCCTTATGGCAATATAAAATTAGAAAGGATGTAAGTATATGCCAACAAAAGCGAAAAAGGCTTCAAAATTTATAAATAATCCATTTGACTTTATTCTATGCATAATTGTATTTATACTACTTGCATTGGGAATAGTAATGGTACTTTCTGCCTCAGCACCATCAGCACTAGCAGAAGGCGGTGAAGCATATGAATATGCAGGAAAACAATTGCTATTTGCGGTAATAGGCTTAATTGCAATGTTTTTTATATCTAAAATAGATTATAGATTTTATAAAAAATTCTATTGGCCGATATATTTCTTCTCATGTGCAATATTATTATTAGTTTTAATTCCAGGTCTTGTAATAGAAGTTGGTGGAGCAAAAAGATGGGTAGGAATACCAGGATTAGGTCAATTTCAACCATCAGAGCTTACCAAAATAGGCTTAATAGTTTTTTATGCAGGATATTTATCAGACCATAAAGATGAATTGAAAGACTTTTGGAGAGGTTTTGTAAAACCATTATGCTTTTTAATACCACCAATTGCAATACTATTTTTTATACAAAACCATTTAAGTGCATCATTAATAATTGCCATGATAGCATGTGTAATGATGATTATAGCAGGAGCAAGGCTTTTACACTTTATATGTGCAGGAATAGTTGGAGTATTGGGAGCAGGAGCATATATAATCTCTCAAATAACATCGGGTGGGGCAGAGTCAAATTTCCGTATAGATAGAATAATTTCATTTTTAGACCCATGGGCAGATGCCACAGACACTGGCTGGCAAGTAGTCCAAAGCTTATATGCCATAGGTTCAGGTGGACTATTTGGAACAGGCTTAGGTGGAAGTAAACAAAAATATTTATACATATCAGAGCCACAAAATGACTTCATATTCTCAATAGTTGCAGAAGAACTAGGTTTTGTAGGCTGTGTAATAATAATAGCTTTATTTGCAGTATTTATTTGGAGAGGAATTTTAATTGCAATGAAAGCACCAGATAACTTTGGAGCACTACTTGCAACAGGAATTACCAGTTTAGTAGCAATTCAAGTAATTTTAAATATCGCCGTAGTAACTTCATCAATGCCAAACACGGGTATTCCGCTACCATTTTTCAGTTATGGTGGAACAGCACTTTTGATTTTACTATCTAGTGTACGGTGTACTTTTAAATATTTCACGAGCCTCTAAGGGCGCTTGAGAAATAAACTTGGGGCAGAGTAAAATTAAGATGAAAGGAATGAAAGGATGAAAGTAATAATTGCAGCTGCTGGTACTGGTGGGCATATAAACCCAGGTATAGCAATAGCAAATAAAATAAAAAAAGAGGAACCAAACTCAGAAATCATATTTATTGGAACTGAACGTGGATTGGAAAATGATTTAGTTCCAAGAGCAGGCTATGGGTTAAAAACTATTCAAGCATATGGTTTTGATAGAAGGATTTCTTTTGAAAATATAAAGAAAATGTATAAAACATTTCGCTCAATAGGTGAAGCAAAAAAAATAATACAAGAATTCAAGCCAGATATAATTATAGGAACAGGTGGGTACATTTGCGTGCCTGTAGGTATTGCTGCTAGCAAAAAAAACATACCAATTGTATTACATGAAAGTAATGCCTTCCCTGGGATAGCAATTAAAATGCTTTCTAAAAAAGCAAATACCATTTTATTAGGTTTTGAAGATGCAAGGTCGCGTATTCCAAATGCAAAAAATATTGTGGTTACAGGAACCCCAACAAAAGTAAAACACATAGATATTTCACAAAGTAAAAGGTTAGAACTTTTAAAAGAAATGGGATTACAAGAAAACTTGCCAATAGTACTATGCTTTGGTGGTAGCCAAGGTGCACATAGTATTAATGAAAGCTTAACACAAATTATTACTAATCAAAAAAACACTAATTACCAAATAATATGGGCTGCAGGACCTGCACAATATGAGGAAGTAAAAGAAAAACTTAAAAAACAAAAAATGGATATAGAAAATTTAAAAAATACTAAAATAGTTCCATATATATATAATATGGAAGAAATAATGAACTTGGCAGATTTGGTAGTTTGCAGAAGTGGTGCAATGACAATTACAGAAATATCAAATGTGGGAAAACCTGCAATATTTATTCCATTTCCATTTGCAACAGAAAACCACCAAGAATATAACGCAAAAGTTTTACAAAAAGTGGGAGCAGCACAAATTATATTAGATAAAAACTTAACGGCAGAACTATTAAACGAAACAATAGAAAAAATGATAGAAGATAAAGAAAAATTAAAGCAAATGAGTGAAAAAGCAATTAAAGTTTCTATTCCAAATGTTGAGGATAGAATATATAACGAAATAAAGAAAATTGTTAAATAAAGTATATTAAAGTAAAAATGGTTTGCTAGATTTAAAATAAATGCAAAATAAAATTGTAAAAAAATGTAAAAAGACTTGCCAATTTTATATGTGTTATTATATAATGAAACCTGTACTGCTAAAGAAAAGGAGGGGAGAAAAAGCTTTGGAAAAGTCTGTTAAGGTCTATGGCAATGTTGCTATTACCGACTGTATCACAGAAGGAGTAACAAAAGAATTTCCAATGAATTTAGAATATTATAAAATCCATAATAGGATAATACAAAACGAAGACAAACCATATGGAATTGGCATCATAAAAACACATAAAGATAAAACGGAAACGACAATTGAAAAAAGTGAATTCAGTCATATTTTTAAACAAGAAAAAGAAGCTGACAACATGTTAAAATTACTACTTAAAAACAAAGTAACACCAATGTCTCTAAGATACATTTTAGAAGATGTTGTTGGTATTTAGGGACAGTCCATTTTTACCCATTTTAGGGGGATTTTGGACAGGTCAGTAATAAAAGTGGCACATTGGGGACAGTCCAAAATGTGCCACTTTTGTATTTTCCAGAAACCGGCTTAGAAACAATTGTAGGGGCGACCATTGGTCGCCAGAAAAATCAAAATAAAAAACAAATTTTAGAAAAAAGTATTTACAAATAATTAAAATTTGATATAATACAGTTAGGAAGAAAATAAAAAGGAGAAAAACTAAAGATGGCAAGAGCTAAAACCGTTGGGGCTGTACACACACACACACACAAGTAATTCTATAGAAAATAAAAAAGGCACAAAAGCCTTTACTTATGATACAAAAAACATATGGGCGATTAAAAGTAATGGTCGCTCATTTAATATGCAAAAAAATAAACAAGCTAATCCGTGTGAAATTAAACATGACAAACTAGCTTGTTCTTTTTGTGCTTGAAATTAGAGGTTAGAATTTGAAGTTTGGATAATGAAACAAGAAAAAATAAAAAAACTTTAATATTAAATTTTTGATTGCTAGTTCAGAATAAAAAATTAAGCAATTATAAAATTAATAAAAAATATAATTTTAATTTATAAAGAAAGAAGGTAAAGAAATGAACAAAAGTAGAAAATTAGTAATGCATAATAATGAAAGGAGTGAAGAAAGAAAAATGAAAGAAAATTTTAGAAATTCGGAAAATTTAGAAGACTTAAAAACTAGAACTCACCTCTCAACACCCACCACTCACATCTCAGGCATTACCCTAGTAGCCCTAGTAGTAACCATCATAGTACTTTTAATATTAGCAGGAGTTACAATAACAGCATTATTAGGTGATGACGGTATTATTAAAAAAGCTCAAAATGCGGCTGATAGCACTAATTCAGCTGTGCAAAATGAATTATCAAGTATGAACAGCTTAACTGATAAAATGAATAGCGTACTAAACGGCATTGGAGGAGGTGGAACCCCAGGAGGGGATGATACACCGGATGATCCAACAAAAGTTTCAAGCAATTTAGGAACAGTTATTAGTAACACAGAAAATACAGATTTAACAGATAGTTTGAATAACAAAATAACAGTACCAGCCGGATTTTATATAGTAACACCAGAACAAGATGATACTGTTATCTATGATTATTCTCCAGATGGAACACCAACAGTACAAGATGGAATAGTAATACAAAATCAAACAGATGGAAATCAATTTGTGTGGGTGCCAGTAGGAACAATCAATAATAAAGAGAGTGACCCATTAGGAGCTACTACAACAATCCAATTAGGAAGATATAGTGATTTTACCATGAGCGGAACAACACTACCAACTCCTGCACAAGAAGCAACAGCAAGTAGTGCAAACACAGCGTTATTAATTAATACTTATTTTTTTGAAGTATCAAGTGACTTTATAGGAGATAGTAACCAAAGCCTTAATGCAGCAAGTAGTTATGGAAATACAAAAGCAACCAATTTGCAAGAATGGATAGATACCACTTTAGCAAATGGAGGATATTATATAGCAAGGTATGAGGCAAGTCAAAATGCTAAGGAAACAACAAAAGCAGCATCAGTCAAAAATGTACAGCCTTGGATAAGAATTACACAGCCAAATGCAGCAATAGCAGCAAAAGCAACCTATGCAGTAGATGGTGCTAACCGTGATAATTATTATAGTGATTTAATCAATAGTTATGCATGGGATACAGCAATTGTATTTATACAAGCATATGAAGATAATACTTATGCAAGTAGTAATGATAGTGCACAAGAAACAACAACAGGAGGAGACGGAGACCAAGTATGTAATATCAATGATATGTCAGTAAATAAATATGAGTGGACAACAGAGACTTCCACTCACTCCGACAGTGACGATTCCTACCCTTTTACTCTACGCGGAGGGTATTACTACAACTTTAATGTTGGTGCCGTCTACTACACGAGCTCTCGCAACAACAATTCAGTAGACGTACTGCAACGGCCGCTTCCGTTCTTTCCGCCTCTCACTTTATGTTAAGTAGCTCTGAATGCTGATAGTAATGACTAGTTTTAAGAATGATAGTCAGGAAGTAAAAAATGCTTAAAGAAATGTACTAAACGCTTTCGCGTGGTCATAATGAATAACCACTAACCTCCAAAAAGCAAAATGAGAGTAAAAAATAAGTATCCTCTAACAAAAAAACTTCAAAGAATAGAATATAAAAATTATGTATAAATAGATAAAAGTGCAGAAGCACTTGAAAATAGAGGCAATCCCCTTTAAAATGTATTATGTGAATTATCACAGAAAATATATTTTAAAGGAGGTTTTTTTGTATGACAAACAAAAAATTAATTGAAAAATTGCAAGAAGATATGGAAATGAGAGGATTTTCACATTACACAAAAGATAGTTATCTAAGAAAAACAAAAGAAATAGTAGAATATTTTGGAAAACCAATGAGACAAGTAACAACAAAAGAATTGAGATACTTTTTACTGAAATACTTAAGAGAAGTATAGCAGCAACAGGAAGTAATACATCATATCAGCAAAAACATATATATGATTTAGCAGGAAATGTATATGAGTGGACAATGGAAGCTTACGATACCAATGCTCGAGTTTATCGTGGAGGCTTTTACTACAATTCCGGTTCCGACAATCCGGCTTCCAATCGTAACAACAACAATCCAGACAACAGCAACAACAACATCGGTTTCCGTGTAGCTCTAATATTCTTCTAGATGATATGTTCTAAGGAATATATCCAATGAAATATTAGATATTAAAGGGATTTATTCCTTCCAAAATAGCAGTATTAAATGATACTGCTAAAAAGGTAAACATGTATCAATAAAATTTATATTAGTAGGTTTTAAGGTATATAAATTGTTTATAATTTAAAATAGAATATATAAATTTTATGCTTATTAAAAGGAAGCAATTTATATGATAAATTTATGTTTTTTAAGTGGAAAAGTAATAAATGAAGTTGATTTGAAGTTTATATATAATAGCCAAAAAAGAAGCCTAGATAAAAAACATACTTCTATTACCAAAATCGAGTTAGAATTACAAGATGGGCAAGTAATACGGCTACATGCGTATAATGAAATGGCAGATTATGTATTTATAAATATAAAGAAATATGATTATATAAATGTGCAAGGAAAAGTAAAGAATAGCTATGTGGAGATTAATGAGATTTATATATTTAGATTAAATTAGAAACCTATAAAAGAAAAATTGCTAATTTTTATAGTAAATCCCGCAAAATTAAAAAATACTGAATTTACAAGACTTATTTCAGTTTTTCTAATTAAAACGGAATTTCAAAAGATAATCAACAATAACATATTAAACAAAAAACAACTTGCAAAATGAATAAATATACGTTATTATACTATAATAGAAAAAAGTGTTTTAAATTAATTAACAATATATAAAATTAACAAGAGAAAGAGCTTAAGGAAAAAAAAATTGGTATTTCCAGCCAGCTTTGTGCCTTTAGAAAGGAATGTTGTAAATTATGGCAGATAAATTAATTATTGTGGAATCACCAGCAAAAGCTAATACAATAAAAAAATTTTTAGGTGGCAGTACAAAAGTAATGGCATCTATGGGGCATATACGAGACTTGCCAAAATCAAAAATGGGAATAGATATTGAAAATGACTTTGAACCAGAATATATAAATATTCGTGGAAAAGGTGATTTGATTAAAAACTTAAAAAAAGAAGCAAAGAATGCTAAACAAGTATATCTTGCAACCGACCCTGACCGCGAAGGTGAAGCAATTGCTTGGCATTTAGCACATATATTAGAAATTCCGGAAGATAGCAAATGCAGGGTTACATTTAATGAGATTACAAAAGAAACTGTAAAAGAAAGTATAAAAAAGCCAAGAACAATAGATAAAAATCTAACAGATGCCCAGCAAGCAAGAAGGGTGCTAGATAGAATTGTTGGTTATAAAATTAGTCCTGTGTTATGGAAAAAAGTAAAAAGAGGTCTATCAGCAGGTAGGGTTCAATCAATTGCAGTAAAATTAATTGTAGATAGGGAAGCAGAAATACAAAACTTCATACCAGAAGAATATTGGAATATTTATGCAACATTAACAGAGCCAGAAAGCAAAAAAGATTTTGTAGCAAGTTTTTATGGCAAAGAAAGCAAAAAGCTAGATATACATACAGAAGATGAAGTAAAA
Source organism: uncultured Clostridia bacterium (assembly GCA_944391825.1). Classification (GTDB taxonomy): domain Bacteria; phylum Bacillota; class Clostridia; order TANB77; family CAG-508; genus CAG-273. The sequence goes on from CALXUZ010000024.1 coordinate 12,577, forward strand.
GAAATTTTAAAAGCAATTGAAAAAGGCAAATATATAGTAGCAGACATCAAAAAAGGTGAAAAGAAAAGAACACCAGCGCCACCTTTTACTACAAGTACAATGCAACAAGAGGCATCTCGTAAACTAGGCTTTACATTAAAAAAGACAATGTCTGTTGCACAAGGACTATATGAAGGTGTACATGTGGGAGAAAGAGGAACAGTTGGATTAATTACTTACATGAGAACAGATTCAACCAGAATTTCAGAAGAAGCAAGAGCTATGGCAAAAACAGTTATAACGCAAAAATATGGTGCCAGTTATTATGAAAATAGATATTACAAAACAAAATCAAATGCACAGGATGCACATGAAGCAATAAGACCAACATATATAGATTTAGAGCCAGAAAATATCAAAGAATTTTTAACTCCTGACCAATATAAATTATATAGATTAATATATAATAGATTTATTGCAAGCCAAATGGCAGTAGCAGTTTATGATACAATTAGTAGTGATATTGTAGTAAATGATTACCACTTTAAGGCAAATGGGCAAACACTAAAATTTAAAGGCTTTATGGTACTATATGTAGAAACTTTAGAAGGCGAAAAAGAAGAAGAAAATGTTTCCATACCAGAATTAAAAGTTGGGCAAGAAGTAAAAAAGAAAAAATTAGAGCCAAAACAAAGCTTTACACAGCCACCTGCACGCTACACAGAAGCAAGCTTGGTAAAAGCCTTAGAAGAAAAAGGAATTGGTAGGCCAAGTACCTATTCTCCAACAATTACTACAATATTAGAAAGAAGATATATTCAAAAAGAGCAAAAACAATTAATACCAACTGACCTTGGTAAAATTGTAAATCAGCTATTAGTAGAAAACTTTTCTGATGTTATAAATGTAGAATTTACAGCAAAAATAGAGGAAGAATTTGATGAAATAGCAGAAGGAAAAGAGCCTTGGAAACAGGTAATACGTGAATTTTATAGGCCATTTGAAAAAGAAGTAGAAAAAGTAGAAAAAGAATTAGAACATGTAGAATTGCAAGAAGAAGTTTCTGATGTACAATGTGAAAAATGTGGCAGGATGATGGTTATAAAATATGGTAGATATGGAAAATTTTTAGCTTGCCCAGGATACCCAGAGTGCAAAAATGCAAAACCAATAATAGAAACAATTGATGTTCCTTGCCCAGTATGTGGTGGAAAAGTGCAAGTAAAAAAGACAAGAAGAGGAAGAAAATTTTATGTTTGTGAAAACAATGGAAAAACTTGTGAATATATTTCTTGGAACGCACCAAAATTAGGAGAAAAGTGGGAACCAGACAAAGAAAAGAAGGCTAAAAAGACCACTAGAAAAACCACAAAAAAAGCTGGAAACAAGAGAAAAACAAAAAGTAAAAAATAAAGAACTGTCAAAGGGGACTGAGATTTTTGAAATAATTTTCCATAATATGATGAACCACAATTGTATTAAAACGCTTGTCCTTGCTGTCGCCTTCCATCCCAATGTCAAAAATATTTTCAATATTTTTGACTTGGGTTAAGTAGTTGGAAGGCTCTAGAACTACGCTAACGCTCCGCCTGCGCGGACTGCACTTTTTTAATACAATTGTGGGATTTTTTACAATTCTACGTACAATTTAATGTTGCCCCAAATTTCCGTCCGCAGTGACATAAAACTACTTGTAAAACTAAAAGATTTATGATATAATATGCTACTGATAAAATTCTAGGAGGCTATGTAAATGTTAGAAAATCAGGAGCAAATCCGTGAAAGGGAAAATCATAGGGTATTTAAGCAATTGCTTGGAACCTTTACCCAAAATGATTACACTGCAGAAGAAAAAGCCATAGAATATGCGCACAATATAAAAATTATTCCTAAAATTTTTTATGATGATTTTAACAAAAACATGAAAATTGAATTCAAAATTGGGGATAAACAATTATACAAAATTAAAAACCTACCAGAGTTTTACACTAAGGTTCTTCATCAAGAACCATACCAATATGGAACAAAATTAAATTTAATTAATACAAGGGAAAGTTTTGAAAAAGACTCACTCCCATTATTAGAGTTTATTTTAAAATATGCCGAAATAATAAAATACAATAATGAACAATTAGAAGGATATACTTATTATAAAAAGGCATATATGCAAGACAATATATTTATTTCTAACATGGGGCTGGATGACTTATTTGATTCATTAAAAGATAGGACAGTTGCATTTCAAAGAAATGGTAAAGAAAAAACTGTTTATTTTTCATCCAAAGAACCAGAAATACCATTTAATATAAAACAAATAGAAAAAAATAAATTTTGCTTTAAAGCTGATATTGATGTTTTTGAATATGAAATATTAGAAGGCAAAGACTATAAATATATGCTGTTTTCAAGGGCGATTTATCGTTGCAATCAAGCATTTGAAGATAGTGTTTTAAAAATATTAGAAGTTATGCGCAAAAACTACACAAATGAGATATTTATGGATGAGCAAGAGTTAACCAGTTTTTTTGCAATTATTGCTCCTAGTATTAAAAATATAGAAAAAGAAAACTTATCACCAGAAATTGAAAAAAGATGTATTCCAAAACCATTGGGTGTAAAAGTATATTTTGATTATGATAAAAATAATTATATAACTGCAGATATACGTTTTTGTTATGAAGATTTTGAGTTTAACCCATTAATAAATCAAAAAATAGAGATTGCACGAAATATTATTAAAGAAAATGAGGCATTACACCAATTTTTAAAAACTGGTTTTATGCTAGATAGGGTAAATTCAAGATTGATTTTGGCAAAAGAAGAAACAATATATGATTTTTTATCAGAAGAAATAGAAAATTATACTAAAAATTATGAGGTGCTTGCAACAGAAGCATTTAAGAAAAAAGAAATTCGCAGTTTTCAGATAAAAAATTTGGGAATTAGAATAGAAAATAATTTGCTGAAAATAGATTTATCACAAATTGGTATAGATTTAAAAGACTTATCAGAAATGCTGGAAAAATACCAATTGAAGAAAAAATTCTACAGACTAAAAAATGGGGACTTTGTAAAACTTGAAGATAGTGAAACAATGGACTTTTTGGAAGAGTTTACAACAAATATGGAATTAGAACCAAAGGACTTAGAAAAAGGTATTATTAGCCTACCTGTTTACCGTACTTTATATTTAGATAGAATGCTAAAATCTTTAAAAAATGTGGAGATTAAAAAAGATAATTCATATCAAAATATGATCAATAAGCTAGAAAATGGCGAGCAAATTGATGAGATACAAATTCCTAAAGATTTAAATGCAACATTAAGAAATTACCAAAAGGTTGGCTATAAATGGTTAAAAACGCTTGATGAATATAACTTTGGCGGAATTTTGGCAGATGATATGGGACTTCGGAAAAACTTTGCAGGTATTAGCTGTTATTTTAGACTATGTAAATACTCAAAAAGAAAATGGAAAAAAAGCAAAACCTTCTATAGTTATATGTCCAAGTTCATTAACTTTAAACTGGCTTGGGGAAGCTCAAAAGTTTACACCAACATTAAATGTTGAGGTTATTAGTGGAAATGCCTTAGAAAGGGCAAGAAAAATTAAAAATGCTGAGAATTACGAAATTATAATTACTTCATATGATTCATTAAAACGAGATATTGATATATATGAAGAAAAAATGTATGAATTTAAATATATGATTGCAGATGAGGCGCAATATATAAAAAATAACAATACTCAAAATGCAAAGTCTATAAAAAAGATAACTGCTGGAACAAGATTTGCATTAACAGGTACTCCAATAGAAAATTCACTTTCAGAGTTATGGTCAATTTTTGATTTTATAATGCCGGGCTATTTATTTAAATACCGTAAATTTAAAGAAATGTATGAATTTGCAATTGTAAAAGAAAATGACCAGAGTAAAATGCAAAAGTTAAAGAAAATAATTGAGCCATTTATTTTTAGAAGAATAAAAAAAGAAGTATTAGCAGAATTGCCTGATAAGACTGTAACAGTTCTATATAATGAGATGGAAGAAGAACAGCAAAAAATTTATTTAAGCTATTTAGCACAGGCAAAAAAAGAGGTTGCAGATGAAATAAAGATAAATGGATTTGAAAATAGTCAAATTAAAATTTTAGCTTTACTAATGAGGCTAAGGCAAATTTGTTGTCATCCTAGATTATTTTTGCAGGATTACGATGGGGAAAGCAGCAAATTAAATCAGTGCATAGAAGTAGCAGAAGAAGCTATAAAAGCAGGGCATAAGATTTTGATATTTTCAGGTTATACTTCAATGTTTCCAATTATTGAAAAAATGCTAACTGAAAAAAATATAGATTATTTAAAATTAACAGGTCAAACTAAAGTTGCAGAACGTATTGAATTAGTAGATAAATTTAATGAGGATAAAGATATAAAAATATTTTTAATTTCTTTAAAAGCAGGTGGAACAGGACTTAATTTAACTGGTGCAGATATGGTAATACATTATGACCCATGGTGGAATTTATCTGCTGAAAATCAGGCAACAGATAGAACATACCGTATTGGGCAAAAAAATAATGTGCAAGTATATAAGCTAATTACTAAAAATTCCATAGAAGAAAAAATCTATGAATTGCAAAATAAAAAGGAGAAATTGATAGATAATATGTTGTCTACACAAAATACATTTATAAATCAATTATCTAAAGATGATATTATGGAATTATTTGGTTAAAAGTTATAAAAAAAGAAAGGAAAAACCAAATGGAAAATTATATTACAGTAATAGGTGGAGGTTTAGCTGGGTGTGAGGCAGCATACCAGATTGCAAAAAGAGGGATAAAAGTTAAGTTATATGAAATGAAACCCAAAAAGTTTTCTCCTGCACATAATAACCCTAATTTGGCAGAAATTGTATGTAGTAATTCGCTAAAATCTAATCTACATACAAATGCATGTGGATTATTAAAAGAAGAACTTAGACTTTTGGATTCTTTGTTAATTCGTATAGCTGATGAAACAGCCGTGCCTGCAGGTCAAGCTTTAGCTGTGGATAGGGAAAAATTTGCTAAAAGAGTAACAGAGGAAATTGAAAAAAATGAAAATATAGAAGTAATTAAAAGAGAAGTGGGAAACCAGACTGTAAACAATGTGGATGATATATTAATTGACAATAAAAAATATAGTGAACTAGAAGAAATGGCTAAAAAAGGGATTGTTATTGTGGCAACAGGACCACTTACTTCTGATAATCTTTCTAAGGAAATTGCAAGTCTTACAGGGCAGGACAAGCTGTATTTTTATGATGCGGCAGCACCTATTTTGGAAAAAGACTCTATTGACATGAATATTGCTTTTTGGGGAGAACGCTATGAACAGGAAAGAGGAAAAGATGAGCAAATAGAAGATTGGCAAAAAAGAATAAGTACGCAAAATGGAGCAAGCTATTTAAATCTTCCAATGAACGAGGATGAATATGAAGCATTTTGGACAGAACTTGTAAATGCAGAAATAGTTACATTGCATGAATTTGAGAAAAAAGAAATTTTTGAAGGCTGTATTCCAATTGAAATAATGGCTAAAAGGGGAAAAGACACTTTGAGGTTTGGACCATTAAAACCAGTAGGTTTTACAGACCCAAGAACAGGTAGAAGACCGTATGCAGTAGTACAATTAAGGCAGGATAATAGTGAAGGAAATTTATTTAATATGGTAGGGTTTCAAACAAATTTGAAATTTGGGGAGCAAAAAAGAGTATTTAATTTGATACCTGGATTAAAAGATGCGGAATTTATAAAATATGGTGTAATGCACAGAAATACATATATTAATTCCACAGAATTACTGGATAATACATATAGGCTAAAGTCTAATAATAATATATATTTTGCAGGGCAATTAACAGGAGTAGAAGGATATGTGGAATCCATATCATCAGGATTATTGGTTGCTCTAAATGCGGCACTACAATATAAAATGCAAAATGAAGATGAAAACACTTATAGAATAATTTTTCCGGATACAACAATGATAGGTGCTTTAGCAAAGTATATATCAACTGAAAACAAGAATTTTCAGCCAATGAATGCGAATTTTGGAATTTTACCACCTTTGGATGAAACTATAAAAGATAAAAAATTGAAATATACAAAGCTGGCAGATAGGTCAATGATTAACTTAAAAAACAGTATTGAATTATTAAATTTAAATGTGTAATATTACAGAAATTTTACAATTATATTAAATTTTAGTTACAATAACATTAAATTTACATAATATTGTTGCAAAAATATGGAAAATGTTGTATAATAATTAATAGAGTTGTAAAAATATATTTTTCAAAGGAGAATATTTATGAAAAAATTAACAAAGTTGGATAAAATCTATGAAGATATAGACCAAACTTATGGACAAGCAACAGAAGAACAAATGCAAGAAGTATTAGGAAATCTTGAAAAAGAAATAAATGGTAAAAGAGAAGCTTTAGCAAGATTACAAGAACAAGGAAGCGATAAAACAGAAGGATTAGAAAAAGATATTGAAAATTTAGGCAAACGTATGCAAAATGTTGAAGGATATGCTAAAAATAGGGGACAAATAAAGAAAATCCAACAATATAGAGATAGCCTAGAGCAAAAATTATTATTAGAAATAAACAAAAGGGATGCACATCAAGAAAAATTAAAAACAATAATTCCTGAATTCCAAGAAGTTTATAAAAAATTTAAAGATGAAAAATACACAATGGAATTAGACGGAAATGAATATAACGAATTAGTGGAAAGAAAAGAAGCTTTACTTGCTGAGATTAAATCTAATAGAGAAGGATTAATAACTGCTAAAAAAAGAATTATAGATTTAAATTCAAAAATAGGAAAATGTAATTTGGCTTGGAAAACACTATTTGTTAATAAAGATTGGGACGAGATACAAAGACGAGCTGCTTCTGACGAAAAGAGATTTACAAGAAAAGTAAGTGAAAAATCTCTTGTTTTATCAGATGGTAAAGTTGATACAGGCAAAAAAATACCTACAGAAAGAGACATGGTATATGATTCAGAAGCTGTATCAAAGGAAATTGGAGACAATGTAAAAAATATACTAGATAAAAACGAAGGTAAAAATCTACCTGCAAAAGTTTCTAGGTGGACAAAAATTAAAAATTTCTTTAAAGGCATACCAGCAAAACTTAAAGAAGTATTTGGCAAAGATTTAGATGAAGAAGCTGTAGAAGATGGTAAAAGATCAAGTGGTAGCAAGTCAAAAACTGAAACAAGAGACCAATTCTTAGAAGCTTTAAGACAATATGCTGATGAGGATTATAAAAAGCAAGTAAAAAAAGAAAAAGAAGAAGCATATATTGAAGCACATAAGCCTAAAAAAGATAAAGAAGAAGATATTGAAAAATAATTCTTGAACCTAAAAACTAAAAAAAGATTGACTTTATAAGAAAAAAATGGTAAAATATAAACCGTTATCGTAAAATGCATGAAATGTGCATTTCGCTAACGGTTTTCTTTTATTTTGTAGAAGAAATTCTAAAAAATAAAAGAAATAAAATTATCAGAAAAGAGGTGAAATTTAAGTGCCAACAATTAATCAATTAGTAAGAAAAGGTAGAAAAAGTTCAAAAGCAAAATCT
>CALXUZ010000025.1 GCA_944391825.1 uncultured Clostridia bacterium
TAGAAGTTTTAAGAGAAGTTTGCAAAGAATATACCAATACAAAAAAACTAGAAGAAATTGCAGAACAAACTAAAACAAAACAATGTAAAGAAGTTAACATAAAAAAGCAAATAGAATCTTTTAAACAAGCAATAAACAATGAAACTAGAAAGTTGGAAGTAATGTATGATGACAGACTGGCAGGAATTATCACACTTGACGAATATATGAAAAATGCTAATAGAATAAAAGAGATTGTAAAAGGATATGAACAAAACATCAAAGAGCTTGAAAAAGAGATATCTTGCGAAAGTGATAAGACAAAAAATGATAATAGATTAGATAATTTGATAGAAGAATTTCTTAATATGGAGAAACCAACAAAAGAAATAATTAGAGAATTTATAGAAAAAATTGAAATTCATAGCGACAAGCAAGTTGATATTTATTTCAATTTTAAACCACTACAAGAAATGAAAGAAAAATTAAATTTTATATGTGCTAGAAAAAGTTATGAGAAAAAAGTAGGATAGAAAAAATGTCCACAACTGCAACACACACATAGTGCAATATGGGGAATTATTGCAGAAAGCATGCTTGGTTTTGGTAATAAAGCTACTGAGTGGTATAGGATGATTAATCCGATTGAGCATACTAGAACAAAAGATGCTGCTAAAAAATATAAGGTAGAGCCATATGTAATAGCAGCAGATATTTCTAGCCAAAGAAATTTAGCAGGACGAGGTGGATGGACTTGGTATACTGGTTCTAGCAGTTGGATGTATGAAGCGGGAATAAAATATTTGTTGGGCTTAAAAATAGAAAATGGAGAATTATATATTAACCCATGTATTCCGCCAGAGTGGAAAGAATATTCTATAAGATATCAATATGGAAATAGCATATATAATATAAGGGTGACTAATCCAAATGGAAAAATGCAGGGAATAAGCCATTTTAGAATAAATGGAGTAGAAAATTCCGAGAAAAAAATTACACTAAATAAACTAGGTGGAGTATATAATATAGATGTAGAAATTTGATTTTTGCACTAAAAAATGGTATAATTAATGTATTAGTAAAAACTATTTTATTTTAAGAAAGAGGTAAGTACATTATGAGCAAGACAACAAGATTTCTTATCGAGAAGGCTGTGGCAATTGCCATCATTCTCATCGGCTTACACTTTATGGTAAGTCACTTCTGCAAAGTTTTACCTTTTGGCTGGGAAACTGAAAACATTGGTATCTGGTTCATCTGGGCATATGCAGGATGGTTCTTTGGAGCTATCATGATTGTCGGAGGCGGATTCATGTTATTCAAAAGAACAATCAATCGGTACATTGAAAAGTCTATGAGGTAAGTTTGTAGAGAATAATAGGATTGTGAAAGCAATCCTATTATTTTGTGTCAAAAATATTTCAAAAATATTGCAGAAATATTACAAAAATATATAAAAAAACTTGTACAAAAATAGTTAATATGATATAACATATATATATAAACGAAAGTGAAAGGCAGGGGCTTTTGTGGATAAAATAAATGAAAATAATAATATACAAGAAAATGCACAAGAACAAGCAAACGCTACGGAGAACGCTAAAAAGGTAATTTTAGTGGTAGATGATGAAAAACCAATAAGAGATATTTTGGTATATAATTTACAAAAAGAAGGTTACGAAGCTATAGAGGCAGAAGATGGAGAACAGGCTATTGATGTTGCATTAGAAAAAAGACCAGATTTAATATTGCTAGATATAATGCTCCCTAAAGTTGATGGATTAACTGTGTGTAAAAAATTAAGACATAGTTTAAATGTTCCAATTTTAATATTATCTGCAAAAGACGAAGAAATAGATAAAATCTTGGGCTTGGAATTAGGAGCAGATGATTATATTACTAAACCATTTAGTGTAAGAGAGTTAATGGCAAGAGTAAAAGCAAATTTAAGAAAAGCTGAAATAGCAAATGATCCAGCTAATCAGCAAGAGATAAAAGAAAAAAAGACAAGCAATAATATCCACCTAGGCGACTTAGATATTGACTTGGATAAATTTGAAGTAAGGGTAAGAGGAGAAATCATAGATTTAACTTTAAGAGAATTTGAGGTTCTAAAATATCTTGCAAACCAACCGGGACAAGTTGTAACAAGAGAAATTTTGCTAGAAAAAGTTTGGGGGTATGAATATTATGGAGATATTAGAACAGTAGATGTTACAGTTAGAAGAATTAGAGAAAAAATTGAAAAAGATACCTCTGCTCCTAAAATTTTAATAACTAAAAGAGGTGTAGGATATTATTTGGCAAATTAGAAGTTAGAAATCAGAGGTTAGAGGTGAGAAGTGAGATAAAGGGATGATAAAGAATATTCAAACTAAGATTATATTGATTTTCTTTGTTTTAGGAATTTTAATGATTGGTTCAATTTCTCTTTTTCATATTATTATGCTAGAGAAAATGAACCAATCTATTGTCACAGAAAATACTGTGGAACAAGCTGAATTTCAAATACAAATTCAAGAGCAAATTGGTCAAACAGAAATTATTAGTATAATTGCAATTGGAATTTTTGCAGTTATTACTTTGTTAGTAGGATATTATATATCAAAATCTGTAGTAAAACCAATAAATAGATTAATAGAAAGTGCTGAAAAAGTTGCAAATGGCGAAGAAATAGAAATAAGTAATCAAGAAAAGAAAAAAACAGAGGTTGACGGCTTAGTAAATGCATTTTCACTAATGACAAATGAACTAAAACAAAATTTAAATGAAATGGTAAAACAAAAAAAGCAAATAGAAACCATATTATTACATGTAACAGATGGAATTATTGCTTTTGATATGGCAGGAAAAATAATTCACATTAATCCTGCAGCAACTAATTTGTTACAATTAAAAAAAGATGAAAACGAATTTGATAAAATATTTAAAAAACTAAATATAGAAATTAACTTAGAAAAAATTGTATATTTAGAAAATTGGACTTCATCAGAGCAAAGAATTAATGTTGGGGAAAAATTTATTAATTTGTTATTCGCACCATTTCAAGATGAAAACGATAGGCCAGCAGGAGTTGTAGTTGTAATTCAAGATATTACAGGGCATGTTAAATTAGATAATATGCAAAAAGAATTTGTAGCAGATGTATCACATGAACTTAAAACACCAATAACTTCTATAATGGGTTATGCAGATACATTACTAGAAACAGAATATGATAAAGAAATGCAAACTAAATTTTTAGAAGTTATTAGCTCTGAAGCAAAAAGGATGGCAAGACTAGTTACAGATTTACTAGTTCTTTCACGCTATGATAATAAAAAAATTACCAAAGAAGAAACTGAATTTGATTTGGGTGAATTAACTAAAAAGTGTATAGAAAGATTACAATTCGAGATAGAAAAAAAACATCATCATGTGGAATGCTTTGTAACTGCTAATGTACCACCTGTTAAGGCAGATAAATATGGTATTGAAAGAGTTATACTAAACATTATTTCAAATGCTATTAAATATACACCGGAAAATGGTGTAATTAAAGCATATGTTGGATTCGTGTATAATGATGCATATATAAAAGTTATTGATAATGGGATAGGAATTCCAGAAAAGGACTTAAATAGAATTTTTGAAAGATTTTATAGAGTAGATAAAGCCAGGACTAGAGAAATGGGAGGTACTGGATTAGGACTCTCTATAGCAAAAGAAATTTTAAATCAAAATAATGGTAGCATTGATATTAAAAGTGAATCAGGAAAAGGAACAGAAGTTGTAATTAGAATACCTGTAGCAGAAAATGCACAAAGAAGAAACTTAAATAATTAAATGAATATTTTGCATTTTAGGAAAGGAATATGTTAAAAATGGTAATTAGTGACAAGGCAAAAGACATATTAGAGTGGATACTTTGCATAGTGATAGCATTTATATTAGCATTGCTTATTAAATATTATATAGGGACCCCAACAGTTGTAAGACAGTGTTCAATGGTTCCAACATTACAAGAAAACCAAAGACTTATTTTAAATAGATGGAGCAGAACAACCGGGCAGATGCCAGAAAGAGGAGATATAATTACATTTGAAGCTCCAAGTAATGTAAGAGAAAAAATAAATATTGAAGATATTGATTTAAGCAACCCAATTGCCAAATATGAAAATGAGCCTACTTCTTGGTGGGAAAAATTTGTCTATTATGTATTAGAAATAGGAAAAGAAAGTTATATAAAAAGAGTAATTGGTCTTCCTGGTGAACATGTACAAATAAAAGATGGAAAAGTATATATAAATGGCGAAGAATTACAAGAAGATTATTTGCCAGAAGGAACTATCACAAGGCAAAATACAGAAGATGAATATTATTTGGATGTAATAGTACCAGAAAATTGTGTATTTGCCATGGGAGATAATAGAACGCAATCAACAGACTGCAGAAAATTTGGTTGTATTCCATTAGAAAAAATAGAAGGAAAAGTATGGATTCGCTTTTGGCCACTAGATTTATTTGGCAAAGTTTGATTGGGGACGGATCCGAGTCACCCTATTTAGGGTAACTTGGGACGCTTCTTTAAAAACCATTGATGCATTTAAAGGAGGAACAGCTGTGGCTTTTGAAGGATTAATTGGTAATGAAAAAAATAAGAATATATTAGCAAATTCTGTAAAGTCAGAAAATATTTTACATAGTTATTTATTTACTGGCATAAAAGGAATAGGCAAAAGCCTTTTTGCAGAGGAATTTGCTAAAATGATTTTATGTGAATCAAACCAAGAAAAACCATGTGAAAAATGCAAGTCTTGTTTAGAATTTCAAGGTAAAAGCCATCCTGATTTTTTATTAATAAGACCAATTGAAGGCAAAACAATTAAAATAGAACAAATCAGATATTTGCAAGAAAAAATTGCAGAAAAACCAGTTACTTCAGAAAAAAAAGTATATATAATAGATGAGGCAGATACAATGACTAGGGAAGCATCAAATGCCTTATTAAAAACATTGGAAGAACCGCCAACATATGCAACCTTAATTTTAATAACTGACAATGAAAGTAAATTATTAGTAACGATTAAGTCAAGATGCACAAAAATTGCATTTGAGCCACTTACAGAAGAGGAATTAAAAATATATTTATCACAGGTAGACTTTAAAGAGAATATAACAGACAAGATGTTAAGACAAAGCCAAGGAAGTATAGGAAGACTTATTGAAATTCAGGAAAATATAGAAACATATAAGCAATTAGATGAAATAATAGAAAACCTAGAAAAAAATGATATAACACAAATTTGGAAGCAATCGCAAGTGCTTTACCAGGCAAAAGAAAATATAATTGATTTATTAGACTATATGAATATATTATTTTTTGAAAAACTTAAAGAAAATAAATATACAAAATATACAAAAGCAATACCAATAATAGAAGATACTAAGAAACGAATACTTGCAAATAGCAATTATGATATGTCAATAGATAATTTATTATTAAGGTTAAAGGAAAATCTTGCTTAAAAGGAGAGGAAGCAATTTGAAAACTATAATAGGTATAAGATTTAAAAAGCCGGGGAAAATATATTTTTTTGAACCAGGAGATTTGGATATAAATAAACGGTGATAAAGTGGTAGTTGAAACTACATTGGGGCAAGAATTAGGTGAAGTTGTTATTGCTAAAAGAAACGTGCCAGAGAAATCACTAAAAGCACCACTTAAAAAGATTATACGTATTGCAACACCAAAGGATTTAAAACATGAAGAGGAAAACCATCAAAAGGAAAAAGAAGCATTTAAAATATGTGTAGAAAAAATAAAAAAACATAAATTAAACATGAATTTACTAGAGGTAGAATATAAATTTGATAATAGTAAGATATTATTTTATTTTACAGCAGATGGTAGAATAGATTTTAGAGATTTAGTAAAAGATTTGGCAGCTATATTCAAAACTAGAATAGAGTTAAGACAAATAGGTGTAAGAGACGAAGTGAAAAAAATTGGCGGAAATGGAGTTTGTGGCAGAGAACTTTGCTGTTGTTCATTTTTAAATAATTTTGAAACGGTATCTATTAAAATGGCAAAGGAACAAAACATGTCACTAAATCCTTCTAAAATTTCTGGTAATTGTGGTAGATTAATGTGTTGCCTTAAATATGAGCAAAATGTTTATGAGGAAAAATTAAAAAAATTACCTAAAATAGGGGCAATTGTTAAAACTGAAGATGGAGAAGGAACAGTGGATTCAATTGAAACTCTAAGAGAAATTATTAGAGTTAAATTTAAAGATGGAGAGGATACTTTTTATAAAAAATATCCGGCTTCTGAAGTGAAAATTATAAAAAATATAGGAAAAGAGAATATAGATCCAGAGGAAAAAGAACATGCAAAAGAGCTTGAAGAATTAGAAAAATTAGAAAAACTGGATAAAGAAACAATAAATAATGAAGAAGACATATAATGAGAGGTGGTGATAATATGGCATATAAAATTACAGATAAATGTATTAGTTGTGGAGCATGTGCTGCAAATTGTCCAGTATCTTGCATCTCACAAGGAGATGGAAAATATGTAATAGATAAAGATGCATGTATTGGATGTGGCACCTGTGCAAGTGTTTGCCCAGTAGAAGCTCCAGAACCAGAAGAATAAAATTAAAAAAGTGCATTTTAAAATGCACTTTTTTAATTGTTCTATTTATTGGTCATTTCTTCTAATTTTAATAAGTCATCCCAACGTTTATCTACTTCCTTTTGAAATTCTTCTATCATCCACTCATTACCAGGCTTAAACATGTGCTTAAAACGTTTTTGTGGTCTTAAAAATTCCTCAACAGGTAATTTTTTAGCTGGTTTATAATTAATTACATATTTACCATCAATAATTTCATATAATGGCCAATAACAGGTATCAATTGCTAATTTATTAATTTGCATTAACATATCTGTTGGATAACCCCATCCTCTAGGACATGGCGCTAATACATTTAAAAAACATGGACCTTCTGTATAAATTGCTTTTTCAGCTTTTTCATATAAATCTTTGAAATTTGCAAAAGCTATTGATTGAGCAACATATGGCAAATGATGAGCTTCCATAATTTCTGTTAAGTCTTTTCTTGATTGCATTTTACCAGGAATAACAGTTCCTGCAGGTGAAGTTGTGGTATCTGCGAATTTTGGAGTCGCTGAAGAACGTTGAATACCAGTGTTCATATATGCACCATTATCATAACATACATAAACCATGTCATGGCCTCTTTCCATTGCACCAGACAATGCTTGAATACCTATATCATAAGTTCCACCATCACCACCAAAAGCAATGAATTTTGTATGTTTATCATTTGGCAATTTGCCTTGTTTTTTCATAGATCTATAAGCAGCTTCAACACCAGAAAGAGTTGATGCAGCGTTTTCAAAAGCTGTGTGAATATATGAATCTGTCCAAGAAGTGTATGGATACATAAAAGTAGATACTTCCATACAACCAGTGGCATTAGCAATTACTGCATGGTCTTCAGGCTTTAATGCCCTAAGGATCATCCTAGCAACTGGTGGAGCTCCACAACCTGCACACATCCTATGACCAGAGGTAAACCTAGATGGTTTATTTGCAATTACTTCTTTTAAATTATATGGCATTTTTTCTATCTCCTTTCCTAAACACGTAATCCAACATATCTGTATGGATTATCAATTTCACCAGTATTAGCTACGTTTTGCAAATATTCATATATTTCATGAATATCATTACTTGTCACATCTCTACCACCAATACCATAAACATAACTAACTGCTGGAACTTGTTTTTGGTTTACATACATAGCTGATGTTACATCTTCAAATAAAGCACCACCAGCACCATTTAAAGAATCCGCCTTATCCATAATAGCAACAGCCTTTAAATTGCCAAGGGCATTTGCTATTTCTTCAGTTGGGAAAGGTCTAAATACACGAACCTTTACAAGTCCTGCTTTAACACCTTTGCTCCTTAAATCATCAACAACAGTTTTTGCAGTACCAGCAGTAGAATTCATACAAACAACTGCTATTTCTGCATCTTCCATTTTGTATTCCTCAAAAAATGAATATTTTCTACCAGTCATTTTTTCAAAATCTTTTGCAATATCTGCAATTACTTTTTTGGCATTTCTCATAGCTTGTGCTTGTTGGTATTTATGTTCAAATAGATATGATTGAACATCTAAAGGACCAATAGCCATAGGTTCTTTATCATTTAATAGATAATGCTCAGGTTTATAAGTACCTACAAATTCTTTTACTTTATCATCTTCAATTAACTCAATATTTTCAATAGAGTGCGAGGTGATAAATCCATCTTGACATACCATTAAAGGTAATAAAACATCCTTATTTTCTGCAATGCGGTGAGCCATAATTAAATTATCATATGCCTCTTGGTTATTTTCAGAAAATAGCATAATCCAGCCACTATCCCTAACGCCCATTGCGTCTGAATGATCACAATGAATATTTAAAGGACCAGATACAGCACGGTTAACCAAAGACATAACAATTGGAAGTCTTAAACTAGAGGCGATATAAATCATTTCCCACATAAAAGACAAGCCATTAGCAGAAGTAGCAGTCATTGCTCTGCTACCTGCAGCTTCTGCACCAACACAAGCACTCATTGCGCTGTGTTCACTTTCAACTGCCACAAATTCAGTATCTACACTTCCATTACTAACAAAAGTAGAAAAATATTGTGGTATTTCAGTAGAAGGCGTAATAGGAAAAGCAGCTACAACATCTGGATTAATTTGTTTCATAGCAATAGCTGCAGCTTCATTTCCACTTAATCTTTCTCTAATTCCCATTTTATTCTTTCCTTTCTATTTATTCTTCATTTACCATTTCAATAGCCTTAAAAGGGCAAACCTTTGCGCAAACTCCGCAACCTTTACAATAATCATAATTAAAATCTGTTCTTTTCCCATCTTTACCAACTGGAATAGCATCATCTGGACAAACCGGAAAACATAAACCACATTGTGTACATTTTTCAGAAATATATTTTGGCTTAATACTTCTCCAGTCACCAGTTTTAAATTCACGCGCATTTCCAGCGTCATAAATATTTCCACCAATTGTCATATCTTTAGCTGGTGTGTTTTTATCAATATTTGCTGACATACTAAACTCCTTTCTCTATCCCTATTTTACCTTTTGAACTTCCTTTAATGCAAGTTCTAAGGCTTTCATATTTCCTTCTATTACTTCAGTTTTTTTTGCAAATTTATGCTTAAAAGAACCTTTCATATCCTCTAAAAAGTCTTTCTCCTCCATAATGTTTGCTACTTTTACAATTGCTGCAAGCATTGGCGTATTTGGAAAGTATTTACCCAAAGTTTCAAGAGATACTTTTCTTGCATCTATTGCATAAATACTACCTTTATAACCATGTAGCACATTTGTTAGATAATCTTTATCTTTTGTAGTATTAATTACAATTGCACCATCTTCTTTTAAACCACTTGTTACATCAACAGACTCTAACAAGGTATCATCTACAACTACAACATAATCTGGCTCATATATATTACTATGTATACGAATTGGATTTGTACTAATACGGTTATATGCTGTGATAGGGGCTCCCATCCTTTCTGGACCATATTCAGGAAAACCTTGAATATATTTGCCAGTATTAAAAGCAGCATCTGCTAGTAATAGTGATGCAGTTTTAGCACCCTGGCCACCTCTACCATGCCATCTAATTTCTATTAAATCTTTCATGTAGATTATTTCCTCCTTTTTTATAAATTTATGAATTTAATTTTATTCTTATTTAGCACTAATGTCAAGTAAATTTTATTTATCTAATGGTCAGTCAATATAAAGAAAATAGTTAAATTCAATTGACAAAAAGTATTTTTTTGTTTATGATAAATATGTAAAGTTAGAAAACAAATGAGAAGGAGTTAAAAATGCTTAAAAGAAAAATATATAACTTTGAAAAAGGTTCTATATCAATATATGCAATCGCGACAGTAGTTTTTTTTGTGATTATATTAAGTGTAGTTTTTGCCACGAGTAGTAGTATTAGAAAAAATCAATTAAAAACACTAATAAAAATTAAAGAAATATATGCACAAGATATAGAAATTACTAATGTAGAGCCTGAACAAAAAGAATATACATTTGCATACACCGGTTCATCACAGACTTTTGTGGCTCCTGCAAACGGAGATTATAAATTACAGGTATGGGGAGCGCAGGGCGGATACAGAAGTAGTAGCACATATGGCGGAAAAGGTGGATATTCAGTAGGTGAAGTATATTTAACTAAGGGGACAACACTTTACGTTTATGTAGGCGGTGCCGGTGGTAGCGGAAATAGCAGAGTTTCAAGTGTAGTTGCAGGCGGATATAATGGCGGTGGATACAGATATGGCTACAAAGGCGGTGGAGGCGCCACAGATATTAGACTAACAGGTGGAAATTGGAATAATAGTGAATCACTACTATCAAGATTTATTGTAGCTGGTGGTGGTGGCTCAGATGGAGCTACTAACAAGCAAGGAATGTATGGAGGAGGAACAACGGGTGGCTCATCAACACAAAGCTATACTGCAAATAGCAATTACTGCGGAAAAGGAGGAACACAAACATACTCTGGATATTCGGCCTCATATACTATTACAACCCAGGCTACAACAGGGCTTAACAGTAACAGTACATCTTACTATTGCGGTGGATTTGGCTTCGGCGGTGGAGGTGTATACCTTTCATCAGGCTATGGAGGCGCTGGAGGCGGAGGCTGGTATGGTGGCTCTGGCAATGTACCAGACGGTTCTGGAGACGATGACCGTGGTGGCGGACGGAGGTTCTGGATTTGTATGGACTTCTGACGTGGCTTCTAGTGTACCAAGCGGATATTCAGTACCAACTAGTTATTATTTGAAAAATGCCGAGACAGTGTCTGGCAATGCTTCGATGCCAACACAAGATAATTCATCAACAATGACAGGTAATAGAGGAAATGGATATGCAAGAATAACTTGGCTAAGTTTCTAATTTATACTTGGTTAATGCTTTTAAAAGGCATTAACCAACTTTTTTACATTAAATGCCAGCTTAACATTGATTTTTTACAGAATTTTTAGTATAATATTTCCATATGGAAATATTGCATTTATATTTAATAAAGGTTGCCCAAAATTAAGGAGGAAATGAAATGGGAGAAGTTATTGTTATAACATCAGGCAAAGGAGGAGTAGGAAAAACAACAACAACTGCTAATGTTGGCTCAGCTTTAGCTTTAAGAGGTAAAAAAGTAGTTCTCATAGATACAGACATTGGACTTAGAAACCTTGATGTTGTTATGGGACTAGAAAACAGAATAGTATATGATATTGTTGATGTCGTAGAAGAAAAATGTAAATTAAGACAAGCCCTAATTAAAGATAAAAGATTTGAAGAATTATTCTTACTTCCAGCAGCCCAAACAAGAGATAAAAGTGCAGTAAACGAAGAACAAATGAAAGAATTAGTGGGAAAACTAAGAGAAGAATTTGAATATATTCTAATTGACTGCCCAGCAGGAATAGAGCAAGGTTTTAAAAATGCCATTGCAGGGGCAGATAGAGCTATAGTTGTAACTACAGCAGAAATTTCTGCTATTCGTGATGCTGATAGAATTATAGGATTACTAGAAGCATCAGAAATAAAAAACCCACAGTTAGTAATAAACCGCTTAAGACCAAATATGGTTAAAAAGGGTGAGATGATGGATGTAGAGGATATTGTGGATTTATTATCTATTGACTTAATTGGTGTTGTGCCAGATGATGAATTCATAATTACACAAACAAATAAAGGTGAACCTGTTGTAACAAACCACAGAGCACCTTCAGGAAAAGCATACATAGAAATTGCTCAAAGAATTTTAGGAGAAAACGTAGATATTACTATTCCAGGAAAGGACGGAGGATTTTTGGCTAAAATAAAGCATTTCTTTGCAAGAAAATAAGACAGTTGGAGGATAGAATATGTTTGAAAATGTAATCAAGTTTTTTAAAAACCTTGGAAAGAAAGAAAAAACTAAAGAAAGCTCAGATACAGCAAAAGAGAGATTGCATTTAGTATTAATGCAAGATAGGGCAAATGTATCTGCTGATTTCTTGGAATTAATGAAACAGGAAATAATTGAAGTTATTAAAAAATACATTGATGTTGATGAAAAGTCAATTGATGTGCGTTTGACGAATAAAACAAATGACGATGGAACAGTAGGTGCGCCAGCACTTTATGCAAATATTCCTATAGTAACAATTAAGAATGAAGCACGTGTGGCAAATGTTCCACAAAATAAAGAAAAAACTTCAAATAGTGAAAATAAAGAAAATAGGCAAGAAAATGAGAAAAAACAAGAAGAACTAGCAAAGTCAAAAGAAAATACAAAAACAGAAAAAAATGATGAAATAGAAAAAAATACGAGACCACAAGAAAATAAAAAAATAGATGAAAACAGCAAAACGGAAACAAACGAAAAAACGGAAGAAAATAAAAAAGCAGAAAAACCTGAAAAAGTAATTGAAGAAGCACAAAAAATTCAGGACAAGCTAGAAGAAACAAAAAAAGAAGAAATTTCAAAAGAAGGAATAGAAAATAAAGAAGAAGTAAACAATGTAAATGAAAATGCTTAAAATGCGAGGATGAGCATGAAAAAAAAGATATTAAAAAATATTGAGTGGGGAATATTAGTATGTATTATTTTATTAATAACAATTGGGTTAGTAGCACTATTTTCTGCCACTCAAAATTCTGATTATGATGAATTTAAAAAACAAATAATATGGCTTGCAGTTAGCGTGCCTGTAATATTAATAGTTATTTTAATAGATTATAATTGGTTTACTAAGCTATCACCGATATTATATGGAATAAGCCTACTTTTGCTAATAGCAGTTTTGTTTACAGAACCAATTAATGGAGCAACAAGCTGGTTTACATTTGGTTCATTTTTGCTCCAGCCAGCAGAATTTGCCAAAATTGTAGTAATATTATTTACAACATATGTAATATGCAAACTACAAAAAAAAGATAAAGACGAAATAAATCGTTTTTGGAAATTGGGGCTAACACTATTAACAATCGCAGTACCAGTAATTCTAATAGTTATACAACCAGACTATGGAACTGCACTTGCATTTTTATCAGCACTTATTTTTATGCTATTTGTAGCAGGGATTAAAAAGAAATATATTATAATATCTATTTTATTAGTAGTTATATTAATACCTGTAGCATACTTTTGGATTTTACCAGATCATGCCAAAACCAGAATAGACGTATACTTAAATCCAGATATTGACCCAAGAGGTGCAGGATATAATATTATACAATCAAAATTAGCAATTGGAGCAGGGCAAATATTTGGGATGGGGCTTTTATCAGGAAATCAAACTCAGCTTGGATACTTATACCCAAAAACTACGGACTTTATATTTGCTGTAATAGGTGAAGAACTAGGATTTATTGGCGGAGCAACTGTTATTATTTTATATATAATTTTAGTAACAAAAGCAATTAAAGTAGCAAAAACTGCAAAAGATGATGAAGGTGCATATATTGCAACAGGAATTGCAGGAATATTCTTTTTTCATATGTTAGAAAATATAGGTATGACAATGGGGTTATTACCTATTACAGGAATTCCACTTCCATTTGTGAGCTATGGTGGTAGCTCGTTACTTACAAACCTAATTTTAATAGCAATTTTGCTGAACATTAGTGGAAGAAGGCAAAGAACACTATTCATAGAATAAAACGGAGAAAAAAATGTATTTAAAAAAACTAAAAATAGGAAATGTAACATTAGAAAATAATATTTTACTAGCGCCAATGGCAGGAATTACAAACCTGCCATTTCGTTTAATATGCGAAAAATTTAATCCAGGTTTAGTTTGTACAGAAATGGTGAGCAGTAAAGGTCTTCTTTACAATGATAAAAAAACTGAAAAGTTGTTAAACATGAAAAATGAAAAAAGACCAGTAGCTGTGCAGATATTTGGAAATGATATAGAAGCAATGGCCTATAGTGCAAAAAAAGTAAGTAAAATAGCTAATCTTATAGATATAAACATGGGGTGCCCTGCACCAAAAGTGGTGAAAAATGGTGATGGTAGCAAACTAATGCTAGATATTGAACTTTCAAGAAAAATCATACAAGCAGTAGTAGAAAATTCAAGTGTTCCAGTAACTGTTAAAATACGCAAAGGATGGGATAAAGAGCATATAAACTGTATAGAATTTGCAAAAATGGCAGAACAAGCGGGTGCTTGTGCCATTACAATACATGGTAGAACAAGGGATGAATTCTATTCGGGAACAGCTGACTGGGAAATAATTAAAAAACTAAAACAAGAAGTATCAATACCTGTAATAGGTAATGGAGATATAAAAAGTCCGCAAGATGCATTGAAAATGTTTGAGTATGCAGGAGTAGATGGCATTATGATTGGCAGGGCAGCAATTGGAAACCCATGGATTTTCATGCAAATACAAGAATACTTGAAAAATGGCAAAATGATAGAAATTAGTAATGAAAAGCGTCTAAAAATTATATTGGAACATATTAACCTTCAAGTAGAAGAATTAGGTGAAAATACGGGAATTAAAGAAATGAGAAAGCACATGACATATTATATAAAAGGATTAAAAGATTCAAGTGCTATAAGGCAAAAAATAAATACAATAGAAACCAAAAACGAATTAGTAGACTGTATTACAGAATACTTTAAAAACATATGAATATAAATTAAAGAGAATATCTACATATTCTCTTTTTTTAAAGCCTTTTGAAAGGATGATAATATGGAAAAGAACAAAAAACTATTACAAAAGAAATGGGCTATAATACTTATTGTTGCATTAATTATATCAATTTTAATAATTTTAATTTTTTTCTTAAAAAATGCTAATAAAAAATCAAATTTTGGTAATAATTTAAATAACAAAACTCTAGCAGAAATAGAGGAATATATTTTAAATATTAGTTCATATGAAGCAGAAATTTCAGTTGAAGTACAAAGCAATAAAAATCAAACTAAATATCTACTAAAACAAAGTTATGTAAGCCCAAATATAGAAAAACAAGTAGTAAAAGAGCCAAGTAATATAGAGGGTTTAGAAACAATTTATGATGGAAATAAATTAACAATAAATAATTCAAAATTAAGCCTTACAACAATATATGAAAATTACGAATATTTAACAGATAATTTTTTGTGGCTAAACTCATTTATTGAAGATTACCAAAATTCATTGCAAAAAAATATATATGAAGAAAATAACCAAGTAATTATGGAAGTAAAGTTAAAAAGCCAAAACCCATATGTATCAAGCAAAAAGCTAGTAATTAATAAACAAACAGGAAATATAGAAAAATTAATTGTACAAGATAAGAACCAAAAAAATTTAGTTTACATATTATATAATGAGATAAAGATTAATAGTCTAAAAAAAGAAGAAATATTAGCATTTCGCCTGCAGGACTACAGCATAGCACAATACTAAAACTATCATTATCTCAAACTAATATTAAAATATATCAATATAAAAACCTTAAATATACAAATATTAGGAGTGAAGAAAAATGGTAATAAAAAGAGGAGATATGTTTTATGCAGATTTAAGCCCGGTGATTGGGTCAGAGCAAGGTGGTGTTAGGCCAGTACTAATTATTCAAAATGATATGGGAAACAAACACAGCCCAACAGTAATTGCTGCTGCAATTACTTCACAAACAGGAAAAACAAAATTACCTACCCATATTGAAATAGAGCCAGAACAGAGCGGATTAAAATCAGAATCGGTAGTTTTAACAGAGCAAATTAGAACAATTGACAAAAGTAGGCTAAAAGAAAAAATAGGGCATATTGATGATGAGAAAATAATTTCTAAAATAAATAATGCTTTAGGTGTAAGTTTTGGGCTAGAAGACTAAAAAATAGCTGTTAGCGAATTTTACTAACAGCTATTTTTCTTACTTAAATAATTGCTAATTTTAGCAAATTGCTCAATACTAAGGCCTTCGCCCCTTATATTCTCATCTAAATTTAAATCATGGAGCATATTCTTTAAAACTTCTTTAGTTGCAATTTTGCTATTTGCAAGTCCATTTAATAAAGTTTTTCTTCTTTGCATAAAACTTGCTTTAATAAGTCTAAAAAATAATTCTTTATTTTCCAATTCCACTGGTGGTACTTTTCTAATATCTAATTTAATAACTTCAGAATTTACTTCTGGTGCTGGAATAAAAGAGTTATTTGGAACAAGAAGAACTTCCTTGGCAGTGCAATAATAATAAACACAATATGTAATAGCACCAGTATTTTTACTTCCTGGTATTGCAGTTAACCTATCTGCAACTTCCTTTTGAACCATTACAGTAATGCTTTTAATAGGTAACATATTTTCCAACAATTTCATAATAATTGGTGTGGTAATATAATATGGCAAATTCGCAACAATTTTAACACTAGAAAAATTTGTTTCTTCAGCAATTAGTGCTTTTAAATCTACTTTTAAAATATCATCATGTATAAGACTAAAATTATCATAAAATTTAAAGCGGTCTTCAAGAATATTTACCATCCTATCATCTAATTCAATAGAAATTACTTTACCTGCTACTTCCAATAATTTTGCAGTTAAAGTGCCGAGCCCAGGTCCAATTTCAATAACCAAATCATTTTTGTCAATTTCTGCAGAAGATATAATATTATCTATAACATTTTGATTAATCAAAAAATTTTGCCCCAAGCTTTTATTTGCATTTATATGATATTTTTTTAGCAAAAATCTAGTTTCTTCTAAAATAGAATTCATGTAAAATCTCCTTTTGATAAATAGTATACTAACTTTTGCAATAGTTGTCAAATTTGCCTTGAAAAAATAAATTTGCCATGTTATAATAAATTTGTAGTATTATAAGAAAGAAAGGACAAATATGAATCAAATTTTAGTAACAGAAAAAGTGTATATTACACCTGAGATAAAAAGAAAAAAAATTATTTACAAAATAGAATTCTTTTTATCTGTATTTTTGGTGTGCCTTTTATTTTCATACTACATTTATGCAGCATATGATAGAAACAAAACAGAACAAGTATCACAAGAAATTTTAGCAGATTTAAAATATAATCAAGACACAACAGTTAAACAAACAGATGATGATGTGCTAGTAGTTATTTTAAACAAAGAACAAGAGGAAGAACATAAAGAAGAAATTAACACAAAACCAGATATAGATTCAAAAATATATACATCAACAGATGGAGTTGAATATAGAACAGAGGCAATATTAAAAATTCCAGCAATTGATATAGAATATCCAGTACTTTCAAACACTTCACCAGATTTATTATATGTTTCAATAAATAAATACTGGGGACCAGACCCAAATGAAATAGGAAATTACTGCATAGTTGGCCACTATTATGAAAGTGGAATTATGTTTGGAAAATTACATAAATTAAAAAATGGGGATAAAGCAGAATTAACTGATTTATCTGGAAGAAAAATTACATACCAAGTATATGATAAATATGTAGTAGAGCCTACAGATACAAGGTGCACCAGCCAGCTAACAAATGGCAAAAAAGAACTTACACTAATTACTTGTACAAATTATGGAAAACAAAGATTAGTAGTAAAATTAAGAGAAGTGCAAAACAATTGACACTTCTTTTTTTATTGTATAGGAAAAATCGAAGATTTTGACTATACAACAAGGTTAAGTTACCTTGGGCTGTGCATATTCGCGAAGCGAAATGCACATGTGTGCGTCGAAAGCTTTGCTTTCGCTAACGCACACTTTTCTTATTCCTTCATATTATACAATATGGAGGAATATTAATATGGCAAGAATTTTAGTTTATAACAATGATACCAACAGGATGGAGACATACTATAGGGGGCTTACAGAGGCAATGCCCTATGTTGCAAATAGAACATTAACAGTAAGAGAATTTCGTGGCTCAAGTGGAAGTAATGTGCTTTGGACAGAAAAGCGTGTAATGCAAGCATGGAATAGCCAAAGATATTTATATGGCGGACCAATTGATGTTGGATTTGCATTTAAAAGACCATATGAAGGTGGACATGGAACACAGTCACAACACTATGCAGGAACAGCTTTTGATGTTGGGCAAAGGATGACAAATAGCAATAGAAATGGATTAAGAAATTTGGCACAAACTTCAGGCATTTGGACATATGTGGAACCAGCGAATCTAACACCAACATGGGTGCATTTTGATAAAAGGAGGGGAACACCGGCATGTAGCACAGGTGGATATCCATTAATTAGACAAGGAAGCAGAGGAGCATATGTATGCATAGCACAGGATAACTTAAATACATTAGGATATACTACAGGCGGATTGGATGGAGTGTTTGGTGCGCAAACATATCGTGCA
Organism: uncultured Clostridia bacterium; assembly: GCA_944391825.1. GTDB lineage: Bacteria > Bacillota > Clostridia > TANB77 > CAG-508 > CAG-273. Next base: position 18,420 of record CALXUZ010000025.1, read on the forward strand.
GTACTTGCATATCAAAAAAGTGTGGGACTATCAGCAGACGGAATTATAGGCTGTGACACATGGCGTTCATTACAAGAAAGTGTAGTTGGAACCGGAAAAACTTCAACAACAATAAATTCATAAAAAATTAATTTAAATTAAGAAAAATTTAATAAAAATTCAAAAAGAAATGTGATAATATGTAAATGTAGAATAATTGTAAAAATAAATGAGGAAAATGATGAAAAAAAGTACTAAAAATGAAATAGTAAAAATATTTTGGATTTTTGTTATAGGCAGTGCACTTGGTTGTTTGGTAGAGACCATTGTTTGCTTGGTTCAAAAAGGCCATTTTGAGATAAGGCAAGGGGTTATATACGGACCTTTTATACCTGTTTATGGTGCAGGAGCAGTAATATATTATTTGATAGTACCAAGAATAACAGGTGCAAAAACAAAAAATGTGCAGGAAATAAGCTGGATTAAAATATTTTTGTATACAATGATTTTAGGTGGGCTAACAGAATACCTATTTTCATATGCGCAAGAGTGTATGTTCGGCACGGTTTCATGGGAATACAGCAACCTTCCGCTTAATTTAAATGGAAGGACTAGTTTATTACACTGCATATATTGGGGAATAGGTGGAATTTTATTTATAAAACTACTTTATCCTAGTATTAGAGATATAGATGTATTTAATAATATTACAAAAAATGCAAAAATTGCAACTATAGCATTTTTTATATTTATGATACTAAACACAGGAATATCAATGCTTGCAGGATATAGGCAGTATGAAAGAGTACAAAACATATCAGCAGATACAAGACTAGATAGATTTTTAGATAAGCATTATCCAGATAGTGTTATGAATAAGATATTTTCAAACAAGCAATATACTAATCAAAATAAGAGAAATAAAATATTTTAAAATTTAGAAAAGGTCAAAAAAACTAGCAAAGTTTGACTAGAGTAGCTGAAAATGATATAATATATGTATAATCTATTTTAGGATTAATGCAAGGTAATCCTCAAATCTTAAAAACAAAAGGAGAAATTTACATGTTGATTACAATAAAAACTACTCATTCCGCTCGGACAGAAGCAGGTGCTAGAATTCAGCTAGTTGATGACATCAACAATTTTTTGAAGCAGCACCCAAATGAAAACTGGAGAACTGTAGACATGTATTTCAGTAAGAAGTTCCTGAGGAATAAGATTGATGCTTACTCACCAATTGGTGAATGCATTTCTGTATATTCATATAATGGATATGCAACCTTAGAGGAAATTAAGTAAAAGAATAGCTGCTTGCACAGCTATTCCTCTTTTTCTTAACTTTTTTAAAAAATCACTTGACAAATTTGGCTGTAGGGAGTAAAATAAATCTTGTCAGTTCTTAAGTTATGCAGCTGTGGCGGAACTGGCAGACGCACAGGACTTAAAATCCTGCGGTACTTAAATACCGTGCCGGTTCGATTCCGGCCAGCTGCACCAATGACGTATCTGTTCGAACTAATAGAACAGAGTTGATACAAAATCAATCAGAAAATAAAATCTGGTTGATTTTTTTGTTGCCTAAAAACAATATGAAAATCATCCAAACGAAAGGATGGTGTGAAAAAATGAAGATTATTAAGCAAGAATTACAATTTGAGA
>CALXUZ010000026.1 GCA_944391825.1 uncultured Clostridia bacterium
TTTTACCATGAAGGGGTGACATTTCTAAAAAAAAAATTTATACTTTATGGGGTGACATTATCACAAATTAATCACAAAAAATACAAATAAGGTATTTACAAATAATCTAAATTTGATATAATAGAGATGGTTAAAAAAGAAACCCAAAAGCACTTTGAAAATTTAATATATTTTATGCAAAAAATCTAATAATAATTTGTATTAGAATTTTCAGAGTGCTTTAAAATTGTGCAATTAAGAAAGACAGAAAGAGAAATTTGCTTATAAACAAAAAAGAAAAAGAAGAAGAAAATTTAAAATGAATAAAAAATAAAGAATAAAAATAAGCAAAAGAGGGAAAAATATAACAAGAAGAAAAAATAAGCAAAAATCTTCGATTTTTCTATAAAATAAAAAATTAAAGATTAAGGATTAAAAATAAAAATTAAAAATCTAAAATCTAAAATCTAAAATTAAAAATTTAAAATTTAAAATAAAAAAATAACAAAGGAGGAAACAAATAGCATGAAGGAAAAAGAAGAAATAAAAAACAGAAATAGCATAAAATATATTGAAAAATCAAAAAAGGGTATCACCCTAGTAGCTTTAGTTGTCACAATCGTTGTACTTCTAATACTAGCAGGAGTAAGCATAACAGCATTATTAGGAGATGATGGAATAATCTCAAAAGCAAATGATGCAGCAAATTTAATGAATGAAGCAATACAAAGTGAAGAAAACGAGATAAATGCATTACTAAATGAATTAGATGAAATAATAATTGGAAATGGAGGAGGCGGAGATGATGGGCAAAACACAGGACCAAATGGAAAACCGTTATTAAATACAGTAAATCAAATACAATATGATAATAATATAGAAGCAGAAGATAGTTATGGAAATATAGTATGGGTGCCAAAAGGATTTAAAGTAGTAGAAGGTTCAGCAGGAGAAGAAATAACAGTACCAAATGGAGTAGTAATAGAAGATGTAGCAGGAAATCAATTTGTGTGGATACCAGTAGGAACAGTATATAAAGATAGTACAGGAACAAATACAAGCACTATTAAGTTGGGAAGATATACATTTGATACGAGCAATGGAACACCAACAATGCAACAGGCAGCATTTGCAGGAGATAATACAGCAGAAGGCAAGGAAAACCAGACATATGATAGTGAAACAGTTACAATAAGTTCATGGTACCAAGAATTAACAGAGTCACGAGATGGAGAAGCATCTACTGAAATAGGAGTTGGAAAAAATGCAACAGCAAAAGATTTAGCAGGATTTATGCAAAGTGTAAGTGAGCATGGAGGATATTATATAGCAAGATATGAGGCAAGCTATGGAAGCGGAAGTAGCAAAAGTGATTGGAAACCATTATCAAAAGTATCAACAGCAACAAGAACAAGTAGTAGTACACCATTAACTACAGGAATGCTTTGGAATTATATTACACAGCTAGATGCAGCACAAGCAGCAAGAAATATGTATGCAGAAAATAAAGATATAGAAGGAAATAGTGTAGGAGTAGAAAGTGATTTAATAAATAGCTATGCGTGGGATACAGCAATAGTATATATACAAGAGATGGGACATGATAATTATGCAAATTATGGTAGAGATGAAACAGAAAATAGTAGTTTAATGGATACAGGAAAAACAGGAGATGTAGTATGCAATATATATGACATGGCAGCAAATACAAGAGAGTGGACAACGGAATACTCCACTAGCACCATTAGCAGTCATGCTCTCCCTTGTGTGAGTAGGGGTGGTTATTACCTCAACAGCTTCTACTACACAGCTCATCGCGACAACTACAATGCGACTGTCAGCAACAACTACATTTCTTTCCGCCTCTCACTTTATGTAAAGTAGCACTGAGCAGTGTAGAAATCAACATAATACCAGACAAAGGAGAAAAAATTTAGAATAAGAGGATTGCGCTAACGATAATCCAACAATATAAAAATATTTTTATATACTTTGTCAACAATCTGCAAAAAACACTAGTAATTAGCTAGTGTTTTTTGCTATAATAATATTAACCTATAAGTAAAAATAAATAAATTACTTCTGCTTTTCCTCTGGTATATATTCTAACAAATCGGAAATCTCGCAATTAAAAGCGTGGCAAATCCTATTTAATTGGTCAATATCAACCCTTTTAGTTTCTTCATAATACATTTTAGAAATTGTTGCAGGGCGGATATGGGTCATTTCCGCAAGTGCTTTTTGCGTCATTTTGTTTTTACCAAGTAAATCAGATAGTTTAATTTTAATCATAGGCTTCAACCTTTCTGTGTTAATTTAATTGTGACATTGTCGAATTTTATCGATTTTTGTCACACACTTGTATTTTATCATAATATATATTAAAATCACATATTAGAGAGCAAATATAACGTTAAAAGAAATAAAATGCCATGTAATGGTAAGCAAGAAAAGAGGTGCATTAGTTATGGGAATAAAAACATTTTTTACAAAAGAAGAAACACCTAATAATAAAGATTGGAAGGAAAAAAACAAAGGATATTTAAGGCAATTACAAAAATTTTTAGATGCAGCAGATAATATAGAAAGAGAAGATTTGAAAAAAGCAGTAATTTCAGAAATGCTAAAATGTGATAAAATTTTGACAGATTTGGCGCAAGAGCAGATAAAAAAAGTATCTAGCAAAAATTTGAATAATGAGTAAAAAAATGCTCATAATATTTTTAAAGGCAAAAAAGTCTTTGACAAAGTAACTTGAAAATAAAAAGGTAAAAACTAAAATGGTTAAAAAAATTTTGGTAGGACTAGTTGCTGGGATTATAAGTGGTCTTTTTACTGCAGGTGGCGGATTAATTATTGTTCCTGCACTTTTATATACTTTAAAATTAGAACCTAAAAATGCAAGAGCTACTTCGGTTTTTTGCATTTTACCAATGGTTATAACCACAGCAATTTTTTATGGGCAAAGCAATTTTATAAAATGGGATATAGGAATTATGTGTGCGATTGGTGGAATAATTGGTGGAATAGTTGGAGCAAAACTTTTAAATCGTTTGCCAGAAAAGTACTTAAAAATTGCTTTTGCAATGTTCTTAATATATGCTGGAATAAATATGATAATAAGGTAGGAAAGCGAAATAATTTATATGTATGTAATTATAGGTTTTATCTCAGGAATTGTAAGCGGAATGGGTATGGGAGGAGGAACAATTTTAATCCTTCTCCTTTCTATTTTTATGAATTTGGACCAGCATGAAGCCCAAGCAATTAATTTGGTATTTTTTATACCAACAGCAATTAGTGCAATTATTATAGGAATAAAAAATAAAAATATACAGTGGAAACTAGCAATACCAATTGTAATAGCAGGAATTATTGGGGCAGCTATTAGTGCAAAAATCAGTACAAAAATGGATGTTGGGCTATTAAGAAAATTATTTGGAATTTTTTTATTAATTATTGCATGTTATGAAATTTATTCTTGGTACAAAATGTATATTAGAGAAAAAAATAGACATACTAAAAATAAGAATTAATTATGAAGGAGGTTTACTACGGTATGAAATTTATGAAAGGTATGCTAATAGGCGGAATTGTAACAGCAGGAATTGCCATGATATATGCTGAAACAATGGACCAAAATAAAAAGAAAATGATGAAAAAAGGTAGACAATTTGCAAAGAAAATGGGAATAGTTTAGAAAAAATGAGTGGCTTAAAACAACCACTCATTTCTTTAAATTCTATTTGCAAGGCTTATCCTCGTGTTTGTCGCATGGTTTATCATTAGGTTTTTCATTTTCTTTACATGGCATGCAGTCTAATTCAACACCTTTTAGGCATTTTCCTTCATGTTTTCCACTAGCACAAACTTTACAATGTTTTACACGGTCAACCCAAATTTCAATTTCATAAAGCCTATTACTACATAAAGGTCCAAAAACAAATTCGCCATTTTTATCAGTAAAGGTATGAGAAACAGGTCTTCTTTCTTCTTCTCCACATTCGCAAACAACTTCAACTAGTTTAACAACTGCATCTTTTATAGGGTCTTGGTAGCAATCTTTTACAACACCATAAATGACTGTTCTATTATCTTCTGGTAAAGTAATATCTAAGTCAAATTGCTTACCTGTTGCTAAAACCCCATCAATATTGATAACTGGGCATACAGATTTTTCGTATTCCATAATTTTTATCCTTCCTTTCTTGTTATATTAATATATATTATGCTAATTTTCGACAAAATGTGATAATTTCATAAATTAGAAAAATAAGTCATAATTGCACAATTACTAAAATATATTTATAAAAACACCTAAGGGGAGGAGCAGTTATGTTTATAGTTTTTAATAAACAAAAAATATATTCATATCTAATAGCACTTGGAACAGTGGCAATACTATTTGTTATAGGTTTTACAATGACCAATAAAGCAGATGAAATGATGCAAACTTCTGCAAATATTGAAGAAAATAATGTAATTATAAACCAAATAAATGAAGAATAATTGTATAAATAATTAAAATTCAGGGTATATTTAGCGTGTGAAATGCGATAAATAAGTAAGAAATTATAAAAATCACAGTAAAATAATTGAAAATTTTAACATTTTATGTAGACAAAACCAAAAAAGTATAGTATAATAAGAATTGTGATTAATAATTAGTCTAAAAATTACATACTATGAATAAACATTAAGAGAGAAACAAATGTAGGGAGGATATAAAAGTGAATACAAATTATGATGATAATAACCATTTAATATTGGTTGGAAAAGTAACAAGTGAAAAAAGATTTAGTCACGAAATTTATGGAGAGAAGTTTTACATATTTGATTTAAGTGTACCACGTTTAAGTGGAAATGCAGACATTATACCAGTAACGATTTCAGAAAGATTATTAACAGAAAGAGATGTAACTATTGGTAGCAAATTAGAAGTAGATGGTCAATTTAGATCATACAATAGTTATGAACAAGAAAGAAGCAGATTAATTTTAACTGTTTTTGCTAAAGATATTAAATTCTTAGCTGATGATGAAGAGATTGAAGTTAGCAGAGATACAGTATCAAATGAGGTGACACTGGATGGGTATATTTGTAAAAAGCCAATTTACCGTAAAACTCCATTTGGAAGGGAAATTTCAGATATATTATTAGCAGTAAACAGAGCATACAATAAATCAGACTATATACCATGTATTGCATGGGGCAGAAACGCTAGATTTTGTGAAAATATTCCAGTTGGAACAGAAGTAAGAGTTATAGGACGTGTTCAATCAAGGGGATATGAGAAAAAACATGAAGATGGAACTGTAGAAAAGAGAGTTGCTTATGAAGTATCTGTATCTAGCTTAGAAGTAGCAAACAAGGGCAATGACGAAAATAAACAAGAAAATATAGAATTAGAAAACAAAGAAGCTATCTAAAAATAGCTTCTTTTAATCTGTGTTTTTTTTATCATCGTTTCCTTGTACTTCATCCTCTTCAGTTTCAGTAGGATTATTTTGACGAGAATTTTTATTTTTACAAGTATCCTTTACCTCTGGAATAAGGATTTTTCTATTTTCTTTTGGGCGTGGTTTTTCAACTTCCAAATGCTCATAAACAGGGGAAATTTTTAAATTTCCATCGCCGGTTATAACCTCTATTTTTTGTGGAGTTTCATTATTTTTTTGTTCTTCTTCCAATTCTATTTCTTCATTTTCTAAATTTTCATCTTCTACCATTTTACGCACCACCTTGCTTAAATTAATGTAATATTACCACAAGCAAAAAATGATGTCAAGTTGGGGACGGGTCCCAGTCACCCTAAATAGGGTGACTGAGGGACGCTTCTTTAATGTGTATGTATTTTTGTTTGTGAAAATAAGAAAGTTATTTCGTAAATGCGAAATAACTTTTTTAAAATGTAAATTTTATTTCTCTAAAAATTAATTATCAGAATAATCAATTTGCTTGACATGGGGCATAATGCGTGAGATAATAGGTGTCGTGAGGTAATGGAATGGAAATAAAAAAAATAAAAGCAGCTATAGAGGCAATACTTTTTGCAGCAGGTAGAGAGGTAAAAATAGTAGAATTAATGTCTGCATTAGAGGTAAGCTCAGAAGAAATAATAAATGCTGTGGAAAGTATGAAATTAGATTATGAAAAAGAAGATAGGGGGCTTCAGATTATAAATGTCGGAGAGGCCTATCAGTTATGCACTAAAAAAGAATATTATGAAATTATATGCAGTATATTTGATAAAAGAAGCAAGCCAAACTTATCACAAGCAGCGTTAGAAACACTAGCAATTATTGCATATAACCCTAGAATAACAAGGGCAGAAATTGAATCAATCCGTGGTGTTAATTCTGATGGAACAATATATAAATTGCTAGACTATAATTTAATTGAAGAAACAGGAAAACTAGATGCACCAGGAAAACCTGGCACATATGGCGTTACTTCCGAATTTTTAAGGATGTTTGGCTTTAGCAATTTAAATGAATTACCAGATTTGCCAAGATATAAATTGGACGAAAACCAACAAATTGTTATAGATGACATTATGGAAGAAAATGCAGAAGAGGCTCCAATGCCCGAAAGGGAAGAAGAAAATGCAAAAAAAGAATAATGAAAAAAGAGAATAGTTTGAGAGATTTGGCTATTTAAATCTTTGAACAATTTGGAAAGGAACGAGATTAAATATGAGTAATCAAAAAGAATTTGTAAAAGAAATTACTAATATAGAAGAAGATTTTGCTAAATGGTATACAGATATTGTGATTAAAGCAGATTTAGCAGATTATACAGATACAAAAGGTTGTATTGCAATAAAACCATATGGATATGCAATTTGGGAAAATATCCAAAAATATACTGATGATTTATTTAAAAAGGCAGGAGTGCAAAATGTGTATATGCCTGTTTTAATTCCAGAAAACTTACTACAAAAAGAAAAAGACCATGTGGAAGGTTTTGCACCAGAAGTAGCATGGGTAACACAAGGTGGAGGAGAAAACCTAGAAGAAAAATTATGTATTCGCCCAACTTCAGAAACAATGTTTTCAAATCTATATTCAAAATGGTTAAGTTCATGGAGGGACTTACCAATGGTATATAACCAATGGTGTAATGTATTAAGATGGGAAAAGGAAACAAGGCCATTTTTGCGTTCTAGGGAATTCTTGTGGCAAGAAGGTCATACAATACATGAAAGCAAAAAAGAAGCTATGGATAGAACTATACAGATGCTAAATATTTATGAAAGTGTAATTCAAGATTTACTTGCTATTCCTGTTATAAAAGGTGAAAAAACACCAAGTGAAAAATTTGCAGGAGCAGATAACACATACACTGTAGAAACAATGATGCATGATGGTAGGGCACTTCAGTCAGGAACTTCACACTATTTTGGTCAAAACTTTACTAAGCCATTTGAAGTTAAATTCCAAAATAAAGAAGGTAAAGAAGAATATGCATACCAGACTTCTTGGGGAATTAGTACAAGATTAATTGGTGGAGTTATTATGGCACATGGTGATAATAGAGGATTAAAATTACCACCAAGAGTAGCACCAATTCAAGTTGTTATAGTACCAATTGCAGCACATAAAGAAGGTGTAACAGAAAAAGCACAAGAAATATATAATGAACTTTCTGAAGGCTACAGAGTAAAGCTAGATTTAAGGGATAATTATTCTACGGGATACAAATTCAATGATTGGGAAATGCGAGGTGTGCCAGTACGTATAGAAATGGGACCAAGAGACTTAGAAAATGGAGTTTGTGTGCTAGTAAGGAGAGATACATTAGAAAAACAGGAAGTAAAATTGGAAGATTTATCACATGAATTAGGACTGTTGCTAGAGGATATCCAAGCAAATATGTTTGAAGATTGCAAAAAAAGGATGAAAGAGAAAACAACTACTGCAACAACTATGGAAGAATTTGAAAAAAATATGAACGAAAATCAAGGATTTATAAAAGCAATGTGGTGTGGAGATGAAGCCTGTGAAGATAAAATAAGAGAATTAACAGGTGCAAAATCAAGATGCATACCATTTGAGCAAGAACATATTTCAGATACTTGTGTATGTTGTGGCAAAAAAGCAGATAAAATGGTTATATGGGGTAGACAATATTAAAAGCCTCTATAGCTTAAAATATGGGGAGTTGAAGACAGTGAAACTAACACAAGATGGTGAAGTTTTAGCAGAAAACAAAGTTTTAATTTTATACATTTTAAATAAATTAAATGAACCTATTACAAATGATGCATTATTAAGATTAGTTCTTTCTGTTATGGATATGAATTATTTCTATTTTCAACAATTTTTATTAGACTTGTTAGAAAATAAATATATCACATGCTTTGAGCAAGAAGGAAAAAATGTATATTTAATTACAGAAAAGGGCAAGGAAACACTTAAATTAACAAGTAATATTTTGCCAGGTATTATAAAATTAAAAGTGGATACTAGCTTTAAAAATGAACTTTCTTCTGTTGCAGAAGAAGAATCCATTACTGCTGAATTTACTCCTAGAAGTGAAAATGACTACACTGTAACTTGCAAAATAAATGAAAATAATTCATGCATATTTGAGGTAAGTGTTTTTGCAGGTTCTCGTGAAGAAGCAAAAAAAATTGTTGATAACTGGAAGGAAAATGCTTATCGCATTTATCCTGAGATTTTGAATTCTCTAAATAAATAGTTGGAGGAAATGATGAAAACTCTATATGAAATATTAGAAGTAAGTGAAAATGCATCAAAAGAAGTACTTGATAAGGCATATAAAGTTCTTGCGAAAAAATATCATCCTGATTTGCAAATGCCAGAAAATAAGTCAGAAGCAGAAAAAAAGATGAAGGAAATTAATGAGGCATATGATATTTTAAGTGATGATGCAAAACGCAAAGAATATGATGACAAGCTAAAAACAGAAAGAGAAGAAATTAAAAGACAGCAAACAGCACAATACCAAAATAATCAGCAGACATATGAAAATGCATATACACCACAATATAATAATGCGCAAAATTCAATGAGTGAAGCAGAATATAGGGCGGAGCAAAAAAGAAGGGAAGAGGCATTAAGGAAACAACAAAAATATGAGCAAGAATTGCAAAAAAATATGCAAGCAGAATATGAAGAAAAATATCAAAACGCATATGAAGACTACTTAAGAAGTCTAGGATTTAAAATAAAACATAGATGGACATGGAAAAATTACAAAGATTTTCTTATTGCAATCGCTGTAATTATAGTGGTTTGCTTAATTTTATGGTTCTTTCCACCAACACATAATTGGCTTGTGGATATATATAACTCAAATGCTGTAATAAAAATGTTTGTAGATATAATTGGCGGAATTATTACAGGTATATGGAACGCAATTTGCTCAATTTTTACTGGTGAAAAAATACTTTAAAAACTACTTGAATAAAAAATGGGTATTAGTATATAATCTATTTGTAATAAATTTTATAGCCCACTTAAGTGGGAGAAGGAGGAAATTTTATGGATAGAAAAGTAAAAGTTGTTCAATTTGGAACAGGAAAAATGGCAGTATATACGATGCGCTATGTTTATGAAAAAGGAGCAGAAATAGTAGGAGCAATTGATGTTAATCCTGATGTAATTGGAAAAGATATAGGAGAAATTATTGGACAAGATAAAAAAGGTATTACAGTTACAGCTTTAGAGCAAGCAGAAGAAATGATGAAAGACGCTAAACCAGATATTGCAATAGTTACAACAATGAGCTTAATTTCAGATGTAAGAGATGCACTAATGCTTTGTGCTAAACTAGGTATAAACGCTATTACAACATGTGAAGAGGCATTTTACCCACAAAATTCAAACCCAAATGTTTTCAAAGAATTGGATGAAATGGCAAAACAAACAGGTTGTACAATTTCAGGAAGTGGATACCAAGATATTTACTGGGGACAATTAATTAGCTCAATTGCAGGATCTACACATAAAATTACAAAAATAAAAGGAAGCTCAAGCTATAATGTAGAAGATTATGGAATAGCTTTAGCAAAAGCACATGGCTCAGGCCTTACACTAGATGAATTTGATAAAGAAGTAGCATCTGTAGATAGAATTTCAGATGAAGAAAGACAAAAAGTAATAGAATCAGGTGAATATTTACCATCATATATGTGGAACGTTAATGGTTGGTTATGTTCAAAACTAGGATTAACAGTAGAAAGCCAAACACAAAAAACAGTACCACAAACATATAAAGAAGACATTTATTCTACAACACTAGGTATGACTGTAAAAGCAGGAGATGCAACAGGTATGAGTGCAGTTGTTACAACAACTACAAAAGAAGGAATTACTATTGAAAGTGAATGTATAGGAAAAGTATATTCGAACGAAGATTATGATAAAAACGAATGGACAATTTATGGAGAGCCAAACACTACTATTACAGTAGCAAGACCTGCAACTGTAGAGCTTACATGTGCAAGCATAGTAAACCGTATTCCAGATGTAATAAATAGTGAGCCTGGATATGTAACAACAGAAAAATTTGGAGAATTAAATTATAGAACAAAACCTTTAAATGAATATGTAAAATAGGAGAAATAAATGTCAAGAAATAGACGACACAAAAGAAGTTTAAAAAAAATAACAGAATTAATCAGTTTTAAGATGTTTGTAACAATTTTATCCATTTTGGCAGTTATAATTTTAATTTGCTTGGGAACAATTTATTATAGAAACTACCAAGATAAAAAGCTACTAGCAAAACAAAGCGAAGAACTAAACAAAGAAATTGAAGATATATTTTCTGAAACGGTTCAGTCAATAGCAGATTCTAATAATACTGCAAGAGACAGTATTATTAGCCTTTCTGCCGTTGGAGATATATTATGCGAAAATGAAATTATACAAGATGGATACCAAGAAAATAGCAAAACATATAATTTTAATCAAATGTTTCAAAATATTACCAGTTTTTTAAAGCCGGCTGATATTGTTGTAGGGACAATGGAAACAAATTTTGTGGATGAAGATTATTCGGGTTTTGGACTTAGAAATAGTCCAAAAGAATTTGCAGAAGCTGTTAAAAATTCAGGTGTAAACTTAGTAAGTATTAGTACAAACCACAGCTTGGATTATGGGATAGATGGTTTACAAACTACTAAAAACTATTTGCAAGAAATTGGCTATGATACAGTAGGCGATAATTTGGGAGATAGTAGAGTTACAATTAAAACTGTAAAAGATACAAAACTTGCATTTTTATCATATACATGTGTGATGGAAAATGAAAGCAGTAAAACAAAAAAAGAACTAGACGCAGTGAACATGTATAGTGAAAAAATTGCAAAAGAAGACTTGGAATACGCAAAAGAAAATTCAGACTTTATATTTGTTATAATGCATTGGGGAGACGTATATAGTACCAAACAAAATAGTGAACAAGAAAAAATAGCAGATTTTTTAATCGAAAATGGAGCAAATGTGATTTTAGGAAATCACTCAGCCGCAATACAACCAATGGAAGTTAGGCAAAATAGCGAAGGGGAAAATGTTTTTATTGCATATTCTTTAGGAAACTACATATGTGCTGATAATAACGATACTTCTAAGGTGGAATTGGTTTTAAATATTAGCTTACGTAAAAGTGGAGAAACTGGAAAAGTTACATTAAACAAAGTTAATTATACTCCAATTTATATGCTAGACAATGGCGAAAATGCGGAAAATAGGTTTGAGTTGATAGACATGAAAGGTGTTGCAAAAGCATATGCTAATGGAGAAAAGACAAATATAGATAGAAATACATATAACAAACTAATAGATGGTTTGGATTTATTAGAAAAAGTAATTGAAAAATGATTATGAGATGCTTTATGTTAGAAATAACAGGAAGCATCTTAAAATATAGCAAGGTTGAAAAATAATTACAATTTTGGCGTTGTCAAACTTCATTTGAAATTTAATCAACGTACAAAAAGTACGACTCATAAATTTCAAACTCGTTTTCCTAGCCAAAATTTAATTCTTTTCCAACCGGATTTGAGCCTTTAGGAAGGAATGAGATTAAAGTTGAAAGTAGGATTTATATCATTAGGATGCAATAAAAATTTAGTAGATACAGAAAAAACAATTGCAATATTTAAAGAGCATAGATATGAAATTGTAAATGAACCACAAAATGCAGAAGCAATAGTAATTAATACTTGTGGATTTATTGAGCCTGCTAAACAGGAAGCAATTGATACAATTTTAGAAATGGCAGAATACAAAAAGCAAAATTGCAAATATTTAATAGTAATGGGTTGCTTAGTAGAGAGATACAAAAAAGAACTAGAAAAAGCAATTCCAGAAGTTGATTTATATATAAAATATAGCGAATATAATAAATTATGGCAAAAAATAGATAGTCTAATAAATAATCAAAAATCAGAAGAAGAAAATTTTGATGAATTAATAGATAGAGTAATTACAACAGGTGAAAATTATGCATATTTAAAAATTGCAGATGGATGTAGCAACTATTGTACATATTGTGCTATTCCAGGTATTAGAGGACCACTAAAAAGCAGAAAAATGGAAAGCATAATAAGTGAAGCTAAAGATTTAGCTAAGAAGGGATATAAAGAAATTATTTTAACAGCACAAGATACAACTAAATATGGAGTAGATAATTATGGCAAACCAATGTTATCAAATTTATTAGAAGAAATTTGCAAAATTGAAAAAATAAAATGGATACGTTTTTTATATGCATATCCAGAAACAATTACAGATGAATTAATTAGCACGATAAAAAAGCATCCACAAATTTGCCAATATTTTGATATTCCAATTCAACACATTTCAGATATGGTATTAAAAAGAATGAATAGGCACAGTGATGGAAAAAGCATTAGAAATTTAATTACAAAAATTAGAAAAGAACTCCCTAATGCTATTTTAAGAACAACAGTAATGGTAGGATTTCCAGAAGAAACCAATGAGGAATTTGAGAAATTATATAATTTTGTAAAAGAAGCAAAATTTGATAAATTAGGGGCTTTTGCATATTCAAAAGAAGAAGGAACACCTGCAGAGAAGATGAAAAACCAAGTGCATTGGAAAACTAAGAAAAGCAGATATAATAAAATAATGAAATTACAACAAGAAATATCTAGGAATAATTTAAAAGAAAAAGTAGGAAAAACTTATGAGGTTATGATAGAAGGAATAACTAAAAATGGTGAATATTATATTGGAAGGAGTTATATGGATGCACCAGAAATAGATGGAAATGTGTACATAAAAAGTGATAAAAAGCTAGAAAATGGTGACTTTATAAATTGCAAAATTGAAAAAATAAAAGATTATGATTTAATAGGTACATTTTAAAATTGTCTATTTATATTATAATGCTTGTTCTTGTTTTTTTAAGTAAAATAAAAATATTTAATAATGCAATAATTTAATACAAAAAATAAAAAAACTGAGGAAAATAGATAAGAATAAATGAAAAATGGAGTTAAAGACTTTTAATAAACAGAATAGTAGTTGCATTTGATAAAAAGGTATGATAATATATAAATACAATTAAATAGATATTAATTTTCCCTGCATAGTGCGTGTAGACTGGAATTTTAGAACCAACAAACAATAAACGGGAGTCCGCCTTTGGATGTGGCGTGTATGCTTATATTTCATATAAGAAACCCAGGAGCATTCAACAAGACACCCACCTGTGAAAGCAGGTCCTTAAAATTTCATTCACCTTACGGCTAAAGCGGGGCTTTTTGTTGTTTCTTTTAAAGAATAATGATATAATACCTAAAATGGAGAAAAAATATGAAACAAAGTGAGTTATTAAAAAAAGGAAAAGAGATTTTAAGTAATAAAAAAATAAACGAGCCAGACGAAAAGGCTAGCAAATTACTACAATATATATTAAATCAAACAAGAGAAGAATTTATTATAAATTCCTTTGAAGAAGTATCTAAAAATTATGAAGAAAATTATTTAAAAGAACTGGGAAAAATAATTAATGGCATGCCTTTGCAATATATTATGCATAAGCAAGAGTTTATGGGATTAAATTTTTATGTTGATGAAAATGTATTAATTCCACAGCCAGATACAGAAATTTTGGTAGAAGAAGCAATAAAATTAATACATAGTTTTGAAAAGTTAGATAAGGTACAAGTGCTGGACTTATGTACTGGTAGTGGAGCAATTGCAGTTTCTATATTAAAATATGTGCCAAATGTTAAAGTGTTTGCAAGTGATATAAGCAAAAAAACTTTAGAAGTAGCAAATAAAAATGTGATTAATAATAAAGTAAAAAATGTAGAATTGCTCGAATCTGATATGTTTGAAAATCTTAAAAATTATAAATTTGACTTTATTGTATCAAATCCACCATATATAGAAAGCAACACTATTAAAAACTTAAGTAAAGAAGTACAAAATGAGCCGGAAATAGCCTTGGATGGCGGACAAGATGGACTTAAGTTTTATAGAATTATATTAAAAGAAGCATATAAATACTTAAATAAAAACGGATATTTACTTTTGGAAATTGGATATGACCAAGGAGAAAAAATATTAAAACTATGTAAGGAATATTCATGTAATTTGAATTTAATAACTAAAAAACCAATAAAAGATTTTGGCGGAAATAATCGAGTTATAATTTTGCAAAAAGAAGGTGAATAAAATGTCTTTTTCAAGTGAAGTTAAAGAAGAATTAAGTAAATTAAGTAACTTAGCAAATAAAGATGCTGTAAAATGGGAATTTATAGGGTATTTAACTACAAACCACATTACGCAAGAACAAAACAAAATTAAATTTTCAACAGAAAATGAATATAACATTAACAGATTTAGCAAACTGCTAAACAATTTAAATTGCACAAATTACGAAATTAAAATTACAGGAAAAAATTTTTCAATCATAGTGCCAGCGGTAGAAATCAAAGAAATAAGCCATATAGATGAAAAATTAATATTAAATGAAAACGAAATTATGCAAAAAGCATTTATAAGAGGAGCGTTTTTAGGCAGTGGTTCAATGACAAATCCTAAAAATAGTTATCATTTAGAAATATTATTTGCAAACTTAAAAGTTGCAGAAATTTCATTAAAAATTCTAGAAAACTATAATATTAACTTAAAAACCATTACTAAAAATCAGTCATATGGAATTTATGCAAAAGATGGAGAAGAAATATCAAAATTTTTAGCTTTTATTGGCGCAAATAATGCTGTGCTTAAATTTGAAGAAATTAGAGTATATAGGGATATTAGAAATAATGTAAATAGAAAAGTAAACTGCGAAACAGCCAATTTAAATAGAACTGTAAATTCCGCAGTAAAGCAAATAGAAGCAATTAAACTATTAGAAAAAAGCGGAAAATTAGCGGAGTTATCAGAAGGAATACAAGAAATTGCGAAACTTCGTATTTTTCACCCAGAAGCATCACTTGCAGAATTAGGCGCAATGCTTGCAAAACCAATAGGAAAATCTGGGGTAAACCATAGGCTAAAAACTATAGAAAAATTAGCAATGAATATTAAGGAGTGAAAAGATGGAAGAAAAAGAAATTGGGCTATATATACATATTCCATTTTGTAAAAGCAAATGCAGTTACTGCGATTTTTGCTCATATGAAAATAAAGAAAAATTAATTCCAGGATATATAAAATGCCTAAAGGAAGAAATAATCGAGGTTGCAAATGCTAATAAACAAGATGTAAAAGAAGGCAAGGATATTACTTTTTTAGTAAATACAATATATATTGGCGGCGGAACACCTTCATATATAGATAGCAATTATATTATAGAAATAATGGAAACTATAAAGCAAAACTATAATGTAGATAAAAATGCTGAAATTACAATTGAAGTAAATCCTGGTACAGTAACATTTGATAAACTTCAAGATTATTTTAAATCTGGAATTAACCGCATTAGTATAGGGCTTCAATCTACATATAATTATTTGCTAGAACAAATTGGCAGAATTCATACATACCAAGACTTTTTAGATACATATCATTTGGCAAGAGAAGCAGGATTTGAAAATATAAATATAGATTTAATGCTAGGCTTACCAAACCAAACTTTGCAAGAAATAGAAAATTCAGTTCAAGAAGTGATTGGGTTAGAACCAAAACATATTTCCATATATTCCCTAATTGTAGAAGAAGGCACTAAAATTGCACAAAATTTAGAAAAAAGTGAAATTGAACTTCCAGCAGATGAATTAGAAAGAAAAATGTATTGGAGAACAAAAGAAATATTGGAGCAAAATGGGTATGTGCATTATGAAATTTCCAATTTTGCTAAAGAGGGGTATGCTTCTAAGCACAACACAAATTGCTGGGAGCAAAAAGAATATATAGGCTTTGGAGCAGGTGCACACTCATATACAAATGGAGTTAGATATTCAAATACTAGTAAAGTTGAAGAATATATTAATAATTACGAATTAGGACAATCTGAAAACAACTTTATATTACACGAAAAGCAAAATAAAGAAGCGATGCAAAAAGAATATATAATACTAGGACTTAGAAAAATAGAAGGAATAAGTGTGCAAGAATTTAAAAATAAATACATAGAAAACCCAATATATCTTTACCATAAAGAATTAGAAAAACTAGTAACAGAAGACTTACTTGAAATAGACGGTGACAGAATAAAATTGACAAATAAAGGATTAGATTTTGCAAACCTAGTCTGGCAAGAATTTATTTAACTTAGGTCTGTCCAAAATCAAGACAAAAGTGGTAGATTGGGGACTGTCCCAAATGTGTCACTTTTGTCTCTACTAGGGACGGGGTAAGCTTAAAATATAATTTTTATAAAAATATCTTGTAAAATTAAATACTTTTTTGTATAATTAAATTGTTCTAAGCATAGAAATAAAATATAGAAAGTAATGGAGGAGAAAAATATGGACGAAAACAATAATCCAATTCAAGAACCAGGTGTACAAAATACACAAAACAGCGGAGGTAAAAAGCAAAGTGCTGTATGCATAGTTAGCTTTGTGTTCGCATTAATAGGACTTTTAATAGCTGCTTTACCATGTGGACTTGTAGCTTTAATCACAGGTATAATTGGTGTTGCTAAATTTGACCCAACACAAAACAGCGGAAAGGGGCTAGCAATAGCAGGTATTGTAGTTGGTGCTATTGACATTATTGCAGGAATAATAAACATTGCATTACAACTAGTTGCATAATTAGGGACAGTCCCTTTTTACCCACTTTTGGAAAATTTGGGACAGGTCAGAAAAAAATTATAGGATTGTGAGGCATTTTATATTCGAAGTGCCTTACAATCTTTTTTGTTCACAAAAAATTCATATAATTTTTTCTCAATCCATATTGACATTTGCTTAAAATGGATATAATATATAGTGAGTTTAGCAGTCAAGAGAAAAGAGTGCTAAAAACTTACCGCACTAAACGGCAGAGAAGGTGAAAGTGTTGGAAGAAAGAAAAAAACAAATTTTACAAGCAATAATTGATGAATATATTAGTACAGCAGAACCTGTAAGCTCTGGTGCATTGGTAAATAGACACGGGCTGAATTGTAGCAGTGCAACAATAAGAAATGAAATGGCAGAGCTTGAAAAAGCAGGATATTTGGACAAACCACATACTTCAAGTGGAAGAATACCATCTGCACAGGGATATAGATTTTATGTGGATGAACTTGTAAAAGAAGATGATATTAGCTTAGAAGAAATTAGATATATTACTTCAAAGCTAGAAACAAGGGTAAACGCAATTGAAGATTTGACTAAGATAGCAACAAGTACATTATCAGAAATTACACATTATACTTCTGTTGCAATAGGACCACAAAATGGTTTTCAAAATATAGAAGAAGTAAAATTTGTGCTCTTAGGAACTAGGATGTTAATGGCAGTTATCCTTACAGATACTGGAATTATAAAAGAAACTATTATTAAATTTGATGAGGATATTACAGAAGAACAAGTAAATACACTAAACTTTATTTTTAATAACAAATTAAGAGGAAAGCCTCTAGAGGCAATAGATAAGCCTTTGGAAGAATATATTTTTTCAGAGATGAATTATAGTTTAGCTGTAATAAAACCTGTAATGGAACAATTTAATAAAGTTGTAAATGAAGAATCAAAGGTATATTTGGAAGGTGCAAATAAATCGTTTGAACTGCCAGAATTCAAAAGCTTGGAAGTTGCAAGAAACTTTGTAAATCTACTAGACACCAAAGAAATGATGCTCGACCTATTAAATACTGGTTTTGCAAAAGACATAAATGTATATATAGGTGACGAGAAGGAAAATAAAAAGTTAAAAGATTTTAGTATTGTAACATTTAAGCACAGATACCAGAATAAAGACTTGGGAACAATAGGCATTATAGGTCCAAAGAGGATGGATTATTCAAAAGTTATTTCTGTTATGAAATATATTAGCAAAAAACTAAATGAAAAAGAAAGCGAGTGATAAAAGTGGCAGAAGAAAAAAAATCAACTGAAAAAGAAAAAAAACAAGAAGAAACTACAGATGAAATAATTGAGGTAAAAAAACAAAATGAAACTCTTAAAATTAAATTAGATGAAACAGAAGATAGGCTAAAAAGAGTTGCAGCAGAATTTGACAACTATAAAAAAAGAACTAACAAAGATAGAGAAACAATGTATAGCTCTTTGTTAGGAGATATAGTTTCAAAATTTTTGCCAGCTATTGATAACTTGGAAAAAGCCGTATCAAGTGAGACGATAGATGAAAATTATAAGCAAGGTGTGGAACTTGTTTTAAAACAGTTCAAAGATGTATTAATGACAATGGGAGTTAAGGAAATAGAAACAGTTGGAAAAACATTTGACCCAGAACTCCATGAAGCTGTAAGCCTTGTTCAAGATGAAAATTTAGGCGAAAAAGAAATTAAAGAAGAATACCGCAAAGGCTATATGATAGGTGACAGAGTGATTAGGCATTCTATGGTAGTCGTAGCAAATTAAAGATTTTAATTTTAAAAAATAATATAAAAAAGGGAAGCGTCCCAACTCACCCTAAATAGGGTGAGTGAGAACCGTCCCCAACAAAGAAAGGAAGATTTATTATGGGAAAAATTATAGGTATTGACTTAGGAACAACAAACTCATGTGTAGCAGTAATGGAAGGAGGCGAACCAGTTGTTATTCCTAATGCAGAAGGAAATAGAACAACGCCATCTGTTGTTGCATTTTCAAAAAATGGTGAAAGATTAGTTGGACAAATAGCAAAACGTCAAGCAGTTACTAATCCAGAAAACACAGTTATCTCTATTAAAAGAGATATGGGTTCAAACAGAAAAGTAAAAATTGAAGGTGAAGAATTTTCACCACAAGAAATTTCTGCAATGATTTTACAAAAATTAAAAACTGATGCTGAAAATTACTTAGGACAACCAGTAACACAAGCTGTTATTACAGTACCTGCATATTTTAGTGATAGCCAAAGGCAAGCAACTAAAGATGCTGGTAAAATAGCAGGACTAGAAGTTCTAAGAATTATAAACGAGCCAACAGCTGCAGCTTTAGCTTTTGGCATGGATAAAGAAGATCAAGACCAAAAAATTATGGTATATGATTTAGGTGGTGGTACATTTGATGTATCAATACTAGACATTGGTGATGGTGTATTTGAAGTATTGGCAACTAATGGTAATACTAAACTTGGTGGAGATGATTTTGACCAAAGAATTATAGATTACTTAGTAGCAGAATTTAAAAAATCAAATGGCATTGATTTATCTACAGATAAAATGGCAATGCAACGTTTAAAAGAAGCTGCAGAAAAAGCTAAGATTGAACTTTCTGGAGTTCAACAAACTCAAATTAATTTACCATTTATTACAGCTGATAGCAGTGGACCAAAACATATGGATGTTACTTTAACAAGAGCTAAATTTGAAGAATTAATTAGTGATCTAATTGATGCAACAAAAGTTCCAGTAGAAAAAGCTATGAAAGATGCTGGGGTTACAGCAAATGATTTACACAAAGTATTATTAGTTGGTGGTTCTAC
>CALXUZ010000027.1 GCA_944391825.1 uncultured Clostridia bacterium
CAAATGTTCGATATGCTAAAATACCCGAAGGTACTAAAATATCAGCTAAAACCCTTGATTTCACTAAAGTTCAAAAACCAGTCAACCCATTCTCATAACCCGAAGGTCGTAAGTTCGAGTCTTACCCCCGCAACCAGTAAAATCAAGGGCTCTAGCGATTGACTAGAACCCAATTTTTATGTTTTGACGTAATTTTGACGTAATAAAAGAAGTTAATTTTAATGGGGGATAGCAGAATTATATAACTGGTTGTGCTGTGCTAAAACTCAAACAAAAACGCCTCTTTTACTTTCTTCTTTTTCAAATTTCTTCTATAATTCCTAATATTTAAACTAACTTATGGTTTACATACTTTACAAGGTTCTCTTCCTTGTAATGTTTATAATAAAAATGAAAAGTAGCAGTTTTATTTAAAGTTATGATTTTTATTTTTTATACATATAAAATACATATTTAATAATAATTAGATACACAAGAAATTATTGACAAATATAATTAATAAATATATACTCTTACGGAGAGGTATAAATATATGAATAATAAAAAAATAGGAAGACCAAAAGGTATAAAAAAAGACGATAGATTACATATTATGATATCAAGTGATTTAAAGAAGAAATTCCAAAAGAAAGTGGAGCAAGAAGGTAGTAATATTTCAGTTAAAACATGTGAATTAATATCTAGATATATTGAAAAAAATTGAATAGAAAAGAAAGAGGTATAACATGGGAACAAATATATATGATGATAGAAATACCGTAAACGATCTTACAGGTTCAGAATGGAAATTTAGCACAAAAACAGTTATTAGCAAACCTTATCCTATAAATATGCAACATGAATTAAGATCAGAACATGGAGGACAGAAACCTCCAGAATTATGTGCAGATATTATAAAAATATTTACAAAAAAAGAAAATTTGATTTTAGATCCTTTTATGGGAGTAGGCGGAACATTACTTGGCGCAAGCCTTACGGAGAGAGAGGCTATAGGGATAGATATAAATGAAAGATGGATAGAAATATATAAAGAAGTTAATAAATTAGAGAATTTAAAAGAACAAAAAACAATATTAGGAGATTCATTTGAAGAATTAGATTTGATTGAAAATGATTCAATAGATTTTATATTAACTGATGTACCTTATTGGAATATAGATACTTTGAAACATACAAGAAACAAGAAAATAAAGCAATCAAAACTTAATAATTTTGATAATCATACAAAAAATCAAACAAAAGAAGAGTGGTTACAACAAATGTATAATATATTATATAAAGCATCTAGAAAATTGAAAATTGGAAAATATATGGCAATATTTATAGGTGACATATATAGAGATAAAGAATATCATTTTTTATCAGCTGAATTAGCTATGAAAATAAATGAAGCAGATGATTTGAAAATGAAATCTAATATAATTTGGGTAGACAATAGCAAATCCCTACATGTTTTTGGATATCCTAGAGCATATGTACCATCACTGATTCATCAAAATATATTAATATTTAGGAGAGAAATATAAGTATGGGGAGTTTATTATCAAAAAATGAATATAAATTTAAAAATTTAAGGCAAGAAGAGTATGTAGACAGTAAAGTATTTTATTTTTATTGTGATAATTTACAAGAAGGAATGCATATATTATTTTGGTTAGAAGAATACAATAAAGAAATGAAGTTAATAAAAAGAGGATATAACGGGATTTCTAATTATATATCCATATATGATATAAAAGGGGTAAAACATACAATCATAATATGTTCTTTTTATCATAATGGTGAGCTGCCAAGATTAGTTAGACAAATAATATATAAGATAGACAAACCTGATGTTGTAATATATTCAAAAAATGAAAATAAAATTGTATGTGGAATTGAAAATACTGAAACAGGTTTCGTAGGTAACGCTACATGGCAGAGGCACGGAAGAATAATGAATTTTTTAGAAAATGACTTTCCATTTATATTTTTTGCTTACTATTCCAAAAAAGATATTTCACAGAATACTATAAGAAAGCCAAGTCCTCTTCTAGTATTATCTTTTTTTTCATTATCTATTGAATATTCGACACCAGCAATATTATCATTATATGATCATGAAGATATAACACAAAATATAATAAATATTGATGGATCAAAAATGATAGATACAAGAAGAGAAGCATTAAGTTATATTTTAAGCTTAATTGTTTATGGACAAGATTCAAAAGAAGCACAAGAAAACTTGAAAAAATGTTTTTACGACATGAAATATTATTATAAAAAAGAAATTGAAAGAGTAAAGGAAAATGAATTACCACTAAAAACATTAAAATTATTAAGAAAAGTTGATTTTGAAAATGAAATAGTAGAGAAAATAGTAAAGAAAGATAAAAATTATCCATTATTCTTTCATGATATATCTCCATGGAATCCAGTATCAGCAAAAGAGTTTAAAATAAACAGTAAAAAAGTCGGAATAGGTGAATATATAAAAAATCAATTACATGATATAGAATTTTATCAGTTATCACCTAAATGCCCAGTAGGCATAACATTTGATACACCAAAGCTAGTAGATAGATTGAGTGAGATAAAGAAAACAGGAGATTACTTTTGGGAAGATTCACTTAACTTAAATATTCCAACGATAATTATTTTATTAAAACTTACTAAAAAAGGGAAACTAGCATTACCAGATCCATACAATGGAAGAATACCAGCATTTCATGAACTTTATAAACAATCTTTTGGTGAAATAAATTGTATTATATATTTAATGGATCATTCTAATGAAAATGAATATGATCCAACCTATGCTAAAAATATGAAAATATATAAATCAATTAATGATTATGCTACTATTTTTGTAGATAGAGATTTAAATGTGTTAGATAAAAATTGTGACAAAGCCGTAAAAGATTCTAGAAAAAAATATGAGGAAGAGATAACTGAAGATAATGTTACATGTTTTTTTGAGACAATATTAAAAATGGAAAATATAAAGCCCTCATTTGTAAATCCACCATGTGGTTCTTGGTCAGATTTTAAATTATATCCTACAAATAAATTCTTTTATTTAAAAAGGGATTACGATAGACCTGATATAGCATATTATATTCCTAAAAACCATCAATTATATTATAATCAGGGAACATATTATGTAGGAGAAAGTAAAGCGAGCTATTTATCATTTAGAAATGATGAAAGATTTAATTTAGAGATAGGGAGAATCAATAGATTAATTGAAATAATAGATAAAAAAATTAGCATTAATTTAAAATATAAATCTTTTATACTTTTTAAAGGTATAGCTGAAATGGGTTTAGAAATAGTAAGGAGAGTGCGTAGTGGAGATATAAAACATGTTGATTATGTTGTAGTTATTGAAGAAGATAATGAAAATGTGGAATATAATATTAGGATGGTTGTATTAGAAGTATGAAATATATAGGAAACAAATCCAGATTAATAGGTTTTATTGAAGATTGCCTTAAAGATTTTAAAGTAGATTATAAAAATGTTAAGGTTTATGACCTGTTTTCGGGAACAGGTAGTGTTAGTGAATTCTTTTTAAAACATAATTGTAAAGTATTGTCATGTGATAATATGAATTATGCAATAGCAGAGCAATACAGAAAATTGTTTTTTAGAAAAGCACCAGAGTTTAATGAGTTAAAAAAAATAGTGGGTTATGAAAATTTAGACGGCATACTGAATTATTTAAATGGCTTGGAAGGAGAAAAAGGATATTTCTTTGAAAATTTTTGTGAAGAAGGGAAGTATAAAAGAAAATTTTTTAGTGTTTCAAATGCAAAAAAGATTGATGCGATTAGAAATAAAATAGAGGACTGGAAAGATATTTTACCGATTGAAAAATATAATTTCCTGGTTGGAATTTTAATGAATTCAGCAGATTTTGTTTCAAATACTGCTGGCACTTACGGAGCATATTTAAAGATATGGAGAAGTATGGCATTGAAAGAAATGAAACTTGAAAAGCCAGAATTTATTAGTACCGGAAAAATAGAATTATATACATGCGATGTTATTGATTTTTTAAAAAAACAAGATAAAGCAGATATAGTATATTTGGACCCACCATATAATTCAAGACAATATCCAGCTAATTTTAGTGTTTTAGAAAGTATTGTTGTAAATGATAAGCAAATGTTAAATGGAAAAACCGGATTGAGAAATTATGAAAATCAAAAATCTAAATTTGCAATAAAAAAATATGTAAAAGATGAATTTGTAAATTTGATTAATAATATTAAAGCTGATTATATAGTTATGAGTTATAGCACAGAAGGAATATTGAAATCTGATTTTATAATGGAAATTCTAAAGCAAAAGGGAAAAACAAAGATGTATAATACATCATATAGAAGATTTAAAACAAACTCTTGGACAGAAAAAAACACAAATTTAAAAGAAATTTTGTTTATATGTAAAATGAAGATATAATATATAAAAAATATCGCTTACATGCGATATTTTTTATACAAAAAACACTCTTCATCATGTGAATATATTACCCCTATAGCCTGCAGAAAAGAATAAATAATTGTGCTACCTACAAATTTCATACCTCTTTTTTGTAAATCTTTGGATAATCTATCTGACAAATCGTTGGTGGTTTTGCTTATTTCATAAATTATAGTGTCATTAGTAAATTTGCTTAAATAATTATGAAAAGAACCATATTCATCTTGTATGCTTTTAAATATTTTACTGTTGTTTATGGTAGCATTTATTTTCAATTTATTCCTTATTATATTTTTATTTTTTAGCAATTCCTGAATTTTCTTATCGTCATAATTGCAAATTTTATTTATATTGAAATTATCAAACGCTTTTCTAAAACTTTCTCTTTTATTTAATACACACTCCCAAGAGAGCCCTGCTTGAAAGGACTCTAGCATCAGCATTTCAAATAAATATTTATCATCAAAATTTGGCTTGCACCATTCTTCATCATGATATTTTACATATAAAGGGTTATTTAAATTACACCATTTACATCTATTCATAGGGCAGTACCTCGTTCTGGAACAAAAAATTTATTCATATCATTTTTTTCTAAAGTTAGCAAGCCTATTTTATTTTTTATTCCGCCTCCATATCCTGTTAAGCTTCCATTAGTTCCGACAACCCTATGGCAGGGAATAATAATACATATTGGATTAAAGCCAACAGCGCCACCTACAGCCTGTGCAGACATTTTCTCGATTCCTCTTTTTTGTGCAATAGTTTTGGCGATATCATTATATGTTAAAGTCTTTCCAAAAGGTATTGTATTTATTATATCCAACACTTCTTTTCTAAATGGTGTTAAATTATTTATTATATATTCTGGAATAAAATCAGGCTCTTTACCACTAAAATATATGTCCAGCCATTTACTTGTTTGCTCAAATACTGGCAAATTTTTTTCTTCACAATTTATTTCATGTTTTGACATATCTTTTGAGTTTTCAAACCACAAACCTGTTAAATATTTGCCGTCACTATTCATTAACATACCTGAAAAACCATCAGGCGTTTGATACTTATATTTATAAATCATAATATCTTCTCCTTGTGAGCAAATTATATAATATTTCCAGTAAAAAAGCTATAGGGGGCAGTGCCTTTTTACCCCCTTTATGGGTAATTAGGGAAAGGTCAGAAAATTTATAATAATTCACTAAGTCCAAATTTTGCATTAACTATTATATAAAAAGAAATATAAAATAATATTTTTCATACTGACCTGTCAGTCTAAGGACATCGGAAAAAAAGTATAATAAAATATATCAAAAGCAATTTGAGGTAGGGAAAACAATGGATAAAATATTATATGATTATTTGGAAATAACAGATTTAAAAGATATGCTAAATAAAACTAGAGATTTATACGATACAAGACCTGCATATAAAATAAAATTAGAAAACGGGAAATATCAAACCTTTACACATGCACAAGTAAGGGATATGGTAGATAGTTTAGGAACAGCTTTAATAGATTTAGGGTTAAAAGGTAAAAGAATTGCGATTATTGGTGAAAATAGATACGAGTGGGAAATTGCATATTTATCAGTTGTTTGCGGAACTGGAATTGTGGTTCCATTAGATAAATCATTACCAGAAAATGAACTTGAAGATTTGATTAAAAGATCTAAAGTAAGTGCAATTTTTTATTCAAAAAAATATGAAGAAGCAATCAAAAAAATCAAGTATAGGCAAACAAATCAATTAAAGCACTTAATATCAATGGATTTAGGAGCAAATAGTGAAGGTGTTTATTCACAAAGAGAACTAATAAAAGTAGGAAGAAAACTTATAGAAAATGGAAATAAAGATTTCATAAATGCAAAAATAAACCCAGGAGAAATGAGCATAATGCTATTTACCTCAGGAACAACTTCAAAATCCAAAGTTGTTGCACTTTCACATAAAAATATATGTTCAAATTTAATGGATTTAGCAAGTGTTATAGATGTAAATTCAGATGATATTCTACTTTCTGTTCTTCCAATACACCATGTATTTGAATGTACAGTTGGCTTTTTATTTGCCTTATACAAAGGTGCGCAAACTGTATTTTCAGATGGATTAAGGCATATTGCTGAAAATTTAAAAGAATATAAAGTAAGTGTTATGGCATGTGTACCAGCAATTTATGAAAGAATTTTTTTAATGATTAGAAAACAATTAGAAAAGCAAGGAAAATTGGAAGAAGTATTAAAAAATCAAGAAAAATACAAAGATGCAACTATGGAAAAGAAAAAAGAGGTATTTAAAGAAATCCATGATTTGATAGGTGGAAATATTAAGCTATTTATAAGTGGGGCAGCTTCGCTAGATCCCAATATTGAAGAGAGATATAGAAGTTTAGGATTAAATATAGTTCAAGGGTATGGATTAACAGAAACTTCACCAGTTATAGCAATAGGTACAAATAAATATCACAAAGTAGGCTCAGTAGGAAAAACATTGCCAAGTGTTAATGCAAAAATAGTGGATAAAAATAGTGAAGGAATAGGAGAACTTGTAGTAAAAGGACCTAATATAATGCTTGAGTATTTTGAAAACAAAGAGGCCACAAAAGAGGTAATGAAAAATGGCTGGTTTTATACAGGTGATTTAGCAAGAATAGACGAAGAGGGATATGTATTCATTTGCGGAAGAAAGAAAAGCGTAATTGTTCTAAAAAATGGTAAAAATATATTCCCTGAAGAAATGGAAATTTTAGTAAATAAAATTGAAGGCGTAAAAGAGTCATTTATTTTTGGAAAACAGCAGTCAGAAGACGAAAATAATATAAAAATAAATGTAAAAATTGTATTTGATAGAAAGGTTACTAAAGAAGTATATAAGGTTGAAACAGATGAAGAAATATACAAAATTTTTTCTAAAAAAATAAAAGAAATAAACCATACTATGCCAAAGTATAAGGCAATAAGAGGGATTGTTTTAACAGAAGAACCATTAATAAAAACAACCACTAATAAAATAAAAAGACAAGAGAATTTAAATTAATGTCGTTTTGGGGACAGTCCCCAATGTGCCACTTTTGTCTTAACTAGGGACAGGTTATAATCTAGTAAAAATAAGCAGTTTGATATCAGGTGATACCAACTGCTTATTTTTTGATTAATTATTATCCAAATTTTTTCATACTGACCTGTCAGTCTAAGGACATTAAATAAAAAATATAATAAAATATATACCAAAAGTAATTGTGGGCAGGAGAATTTAAATGCAATTAAAAAACTTGAAAACTAAATTTTTAGGCAGAAATTTTATTTATCATAATAATCTAGATTCTACACAAAGTGAAATTTGGAGGCTAATAAAAAATAATAACATAATAAATGGAACTGTAGTATTAGCAGACATTCAAACAGATGGCAAGGGTACGCATGGCAGAGCTTGGTATACTGATGAGAAAAATAATGTAGCGTTTTCACTATATATAACTCCAAATTGCAATATAAAAAAATTAGATGGAATTACCTTAAGAATTGCCCAGATTATAACGAAAATTTTTAAAGACCAATACAATATTGATTTGCAAATTAAATTGCCAAATGACTTAGTTTTTAAAGGTAAAAAAGTTGGTGGAATTTTAACAGAAACGCAAATTGTTTCAGAAGTAGTTAAATATTTAGTAGTTGGAATAGGCATAAATACAAATAAGCAAAGTTTTAATGATGAAATTAAAAATATAGCTACTTCAATAAAAAATGAATTTAGTATAAATGTTGATACACAAAGCTTTGTTACGGAATTTTGTAATAGATTTGAAAAAGAAATAATTAAAAGGATTAATTCGGTGTATCTTTAAGTAAAGCAAGAAAGGAAAAATAAATATGAAAATAGCATTTTTGTTTCCAGGGCAAGGCGCTCAAAGTGTGGGCATGGGAAAAGATATATATGAAAAATATGAAGAAGCAAAAAAAATATATGATAGAGTTAAAGAATTAACGGATATAGATATTGCGAAAATATCTTTTGAAGGACCAGAAGAAAAATTAAATGAAACTAAATATTCTCAGCTTGCAATTTTAACTAACTCATTAGCAATTTTAGAGATTTTGAAAGAAAATGATGTCATGCCAGAAATTTCAGCAGGTTTAAGCTTAGGAGAATATACAGCACTAATTAACAGCAAAGTAATTTCATTTGATGAAGGAATAAAGCTTGTTCAAAAAAGAGGAGAGTGCATGCAAAACTATCTACCAGAAGGAGATTGGCAAATGGCTGCAATTATGGGCTTAACAGATGAACAGGTGGAAGAAGTTTGTAAAAAAGTAAAATCGGGTTTTGTAGTTCCAGCAAACTATAATTGCATGGGTCAAGTTGCAATTTCAGGCGAAAAAGATGCAGTGCTAGAAGCGCAAGAACTTGCAAAAGAAGCTGGAGCAAAAAAGGTAATAGTGCTAAAAACAGCAGGGCCATTTCACACGGAAAAATTAAATAAGGCATCAGAAATGTTTAAGAAGGAACTTGAAAATATTAATATAAATGATTTTAAAGTGAAAGTTATTAAAAACTTAGATGGCGAGGAATATAGGAATACTGATGATGTAAAGAAAATTTTGGCTAAACATATGGTAAATCCAGTTAGATTTTCAAAAACTTTGGAAAATATGCTAAATGAAGGAATTGACACATTTGTGGAAATCGGACCAGGCAAAACTTTATCAGGTTTTGTAAAAAGAATGCCAACCAATAGAGAGAGAAAAATATTAAATATCAATAATGTAACAAGTTTAGAAGAAACAATAAAAATTTTAAAGGAGGGAAATTAACATGAGCAGAGTTGCTTTTATTACAGGTGCCACAAGGGGAATTGGTAAACAAATAGCTATAACACTTGCAAAAAGCGGGTGTAATATTGCTGTGAATTATAGAACAGAAAATGATGATTTAAAAAGCATAAAACAAGAAATAGAGAGTAATAATGTTAAATTTTTTGCGGTTCAAGGTGATGTATCTAATTATGAAGATTGTGAAAGATGTGTAAAAGAAATTATTGCAGAATTTGGGCAAATAGACATATTAGTTAATAATGCGGGAATTACGCGTGATACATTGTTAATTAGGATGAAAAAAGAAGATTTTGAGCAAGTAATAAATGTTAATTTAATTGGAACATTTAATGTTACAAAAAATGTAATTCCATATATGTTAAAAGCTCGCTCTGGTAGAATTGTAAATATATCTTCAGTAGTAGGAATATCAGGAAATGCAGGTCAAACAAATTATGCTGCATCAAAAGCTGGAATAATTGGTTTTACAAAAAGTTTGGCAAAAGAAGTGGCTTCAAGGGGAGTTTTAGTAAATGCAGTTGCACCAGGTTTTATACAAACACAAATGACAGAAGTTTTAAAAGATGAAGTTAAAGAAGAAATTGCAAAAACAATTCCTTTAAAAAGGATGGGAACTGCCCAAGATGTTGCAAATGTTGTAAAGTTCTTGACTTCAGAAGATAGTAGTTATGTTACGGGGCAGGTGTTACATGTTGATGGTGGCATGCTTATGTAGTTGAAAAATAATTTTGATTAAAGTCAAATTTCATTTGAAACGCGGTTACATATAAAATAGGAGGAAGTTTGTAGAAATGGAAAAGAGAGTTGTAATTACAGGTTTGGGGGCTATAACCCCAATTGGAAAAAACGTAGATGAAACATGGAATGGAATAGAAAAGAAAAAATGTGGAATAGATGATATTACTTTAGTAGATACCACTAATTTTAAAACAAAATTAGCGGCTGAAGTAAAAGGATATAATCCACTAGATTATTTTGAACCAAAACAAGCTAAAAGGCTTGATAGATACTCACAATTTGCCATAATAGCAGCAAGAGAGGCTGTAAAAGACAGCGGTATTACAAAGGAAAACACAGATTATGATAGAGTTGGAATTTTTGTAAGTTCTGGTATAGGTGGATTAAATACTATTCAAGAGCAATGTGAAGTAAACTTCCAAAAAGGTAATAATAGAGTGTCACCAATGTTTATTCCAATGTCTATAGCTAATATGGCAGCAGGAAATGTAGCAATAGAATTTGGATTTAAAGGTGAATCTGTTTCTCTAGTAACAGCATGTAGTTCATCAACACATGCAATAGGCGAGGCATACAAAACCATAAAACATGGATATGAAGATGTAGTAATTGCAGGCGGAAGTGAAGCTCCAATATGTGAAATTGGAATAGCTGGTTTTGAGAATATGAAAGCATTATCAAATTCTACAGATAAGAATAGGGCAAGTATTCCTTTTGACAAAGAAAGAAGTGGATTTGTTATGGGAGAAGGTGCTGCAATGCTTATTCTTGAGGAGCTAGAACATGCTAAAAAAAGAGGAGCAAAAATCTATGCAGAAGTTATAGGTTTTGGCTCAACAACAGATGCTTACCATATAACTTCACCATGCCCAGATGGAGAAGGTGGAGCAAAAGCTATGATAAGGGCGATAGAAGATAGTAAAATAACCAAAGAGGATGTAGATTATATAAATGCACATGGAACTTCAACA
Organism: uncultured Clostridia bacterium; assembly: GCA_944391825.1. Taxonomy (GTDB): domain Bacteria; phylum Bacillota; class Clostridia; order TANB77; family CAG-508; genus CAG-273. The sequence continues at coordinate 11,012 of CALXUZ010000027.1, forward strand.
CATTTAAACGACTCGACAGAAACAATGGCAATTAAAACAGCTTTTGGAGAAGCAAGCAAAAAACTAATGGTAAGTTCGACTAAAGGAAACGTAGGGCATTTGTTAGGCGCAGCAGGAAGTTTAGAAGCTTTAATTTGTGTAAAAGCAATTGAAAATCAATTAGTACCACCAACAATAAATTACAAAGTAAGAGATGAAGAGTGCGATTTGGACATAGTACCAAATGAGCCAAGAAAAGCAAATTTAAATATAGTAATGTCAAATTCCTTAGGCTTTGGTGGACATAATGCATCTATTGTAATAAAGAAATATTAAGAAAGGAAAATTTAATATGGAGTACGATAAAATTAAAGAATTAATGAATGACATGGGAAATTCTAATTTAACAGAAATGGATATAGATTTTGCAGATGGAACTAAAATTAGGATGAAAAAAGATTTAAACCAGGCAAAAGTAATATCAGAAGTTACTCTAAATCAAGTAAACACTGAAATGCCAAAAACACAAAATACAAATCAAGAAAAAGAAATATCTGGAAATATTGTAAAATCACCAATGGTTGGTACATTTTATTTAAAACCATCCCCAACTTCAGAGCCATATACAGAAGTTGGAAAACAAGTAAAAAAAGGTGATATACTTTGCATAATTGAGGCAATGAAATTAATGAACGAAATAGAATCAGAGCATACTGGAAAAGTTGAAGAAATTTTAGTAAAAGATGGAGAGCCTGTTGAATATGGAACACCATTATTTAGAATAGGAGAATAAAAAATGCTTAATAAAGAAGAAATTAAAAATATAATTCCACAAAGAGAACCTTTTTTGATGATAGACGAGGTTGAAGAATATGTGCCAGGAGAGAGTGCAACCGCATACAAAAATGTGAGTGAAGATGAATGGTATTTTAAAGGCCATTTTCCAGGAAACCCAATTATGCCAGGTGTTTTAATAGCAGAGAGTTTGGCGCAAACAGGTGCTGTAGCAATCTTGAGCATGGAAGAAAACAATGGGAAAAATGCCTTATTTGGTGGAATAGATAAAATGAAATTTAAAAAAATGGTTGTGCCTGGTGATAGATTAAAATTAGAAGTAAAAATAATAAAGAGAAAAGGTCCAATAGGTGTAGGAGAAGCAATTGCAACAGTTGATGGAAAAATTGCTGCCAAAGGTGAGCTTACTTTTGCGTTAGTTTAGAATTTAGAGTTTAGAGGTGAGAATAAAAAATGAATAAAATATTAATTGCAAATCGTGGAGAAATTGCAGTTAGAATTATAAGAGCATGCAAAGAGATGAATATAAAAACAGTTGCAGTATATTCAGAAGCTGACAAAGATGCTTTACATGCACGTTTAGCAGATGAAGCAGTATGTATAGGACCAGCACCATCTGCAAGAAGTTATCTAAACATAAAAAACATAATTGAAGCAGCATGTATAACAGGTGCAGATACAATTCACCCGGGTTTTGGGTTCTTATCAGAAAATGCAGAATTTGCTAAAATATGTGAAGAATCAAATATAAAATTTATAGGACCAAGTTCTAAAGTAATAGATTTACTTGGTAATAAGTCAAATAGCAAAGAACTTATGAAAAAAGCTGGAGTTCCAGTAATTCCAGGGTCAAACGGAAGCATAAAAGGCTTAAAAGATGCAATATTAATTGCAGAAAAAATAGGCTATCCTGTTATGATAAAAGCTGCTGCAGGCGGTGGAGGAAAAGGGATTAGAATAGTAAATAACAGCAGTGAACTAGAAACAAGCTATAACATAGTAAAGCAAGAAGCAAAAATGTCTTTTAATGATGATGAAATATACATAGAAAAATTTATAAAAAATCCTAGACATGTTGAAATTCAAATATTAGCAGATGAACATGGAAATATAGTGCATTTAGGGGAAAGAGATTGCTCAATACAAAGAAAACATCAAAAAATAATAGAAGAAACACCATCAACAGCAATTGATGAAAAACTAAGAAATAAAATGGGAGCAGCAGCAGTAAAAGCTGCAAAGGTAGCAGGTTATACTAGCTGTGGTACAGTGGAGTTTTTAGTAGATAGTGACAAAAATTTTTACTTTATGGAAATGAATACAAGAATTCAAGTAGAACATCCAATAACAGAGATGAGAACAGGAATAGATATCGTAAAAGAGCAAATAAGAATTGCAGCAGGTGAAGAATTAAAATTTAAACAAAAAGATGTAGAATTTAGAGGACACGCAATAGAATGTAGGATAAATGCAGAAAACCCAAGCAAAAACTTTATGCCATGCCCTGGAACAATTAAAGAAATAAATTTACCAGGTGGAAATGGTGTAAGAGTGGATACTGCAATATACAATGGATACACAATACCACCAAATTATGATTCTATGATTGCCAAAATTATAACACATGGTGCAACACGAAACGAGGCTATTGCAAAAATGAAAAGGGCATTAGAAGAACTAGTAATTGACGGTGTGGATACAAATAGAGATTTTCTTTTTGATATAATAAAAAATCCAAACTTTATTAGAGGTAGTTTTGATACCTCATTTATTGAAAAAGAAATATAACAGGTTATCTCTTACCTTTAAATGGGATAATAATTTATTATAGGAGGAAGTGGAGATGCGTCCCTAAGTCACCCTAAATAGGGTGAGTGGGACCCGTCCCCAACACGACAATGATTGTTGATAAGATTAAAAAAAGAGAAGCCCAAAATGTAAAAGCAAAAAAATCCAATGTTGATATACCAATAGGAAAATGGGTGAAATGTGATAATTGCAAAGAAATTATATACAAAGAAAAAATAAGGGAGAACTTAAGCATTTGCCCTAATTGTGGTCATTATTTTAGGATGCATATTGGCAGAAGGCTTGAATTAATTATAGATGAAGGTACATATAAAAGATTTGATATAAATATTGAAACTACAAATCCTTTAGAACTTGAAGATTACCCTAAAAAGCTTAAAACACTAAGAGAAAAAACAGGGCTAGATGAAGCAGTTAGCTGTGGTACGGGCAATATTAATGGAGAAAAAGTTGTAATATGCATAATGGATAGCGGATTTTTAATGGGAAGCATGGGAATTGTAGTTGGCGAAAAAATAACATATGCAATAGAGCAAGCAATTAAGCAAAAGCTTCCACTTATAATCTTTTCTGTATCTGGTGGAGCAAGGATGCAAGAAGGAATTATATCATTAATGCAAATGGCAAAAACAACGTCAGCTTTAACAAAGCTAGATGAGGCAGGCCTTTTATATATTTCTGTATTAACAGACCCTACATATGGTGGAGTTACCGCATCATTTGCAAGTTTAGGTGATATCGTTTTGGCTGAGCCACATGCAATGATAGGCTTTGCAGGTCAAAGAGTAATAGAGCAAACAATTGGCGAATCACTTCCAGAAGGTTTTCAAACCGCTGAATTTTTGTTAGAACATGGATTTATAGATAAAATAGTTGAGAGAAAAGATTTAAAAAATATATTGTATAGATTAATTCAGTTTCATAAAAGTAGTAAGGATAAAAAGTAATTACAATTTTGACGCCCCAAAACTTCATTTGAAATTTAATAGGCGTAACAATAAGCACATTTCATAAGTTTCAGACTTGTTTTCTTAGTCAAAATTTAATTCTTTTTAAACCAAATTTGTGAATTAGGAAGGATGTGAGTAAATGGCAAATAAAAAGCTTACAGCATGGGAAAAAGTAGAAATAGCAAGAAATCCAAAACGAAAAACTTCGCTAGACTATATTGAAGCAATATTTGATGACTTTATGGAATTACATGGAGATAGAAATTTTAAAGATGATAGAGCAATAGTTTGCGGATTAGCAAGTATAAAAGGGCAAAATTTTACAATAATTGCAGAGCAAAAGGGAAGAACAACCAAGGAAAATATTGAAAGAAACTTTGGTATGCCAAACCCAGAAAGCTATAGAAAAGCCATAAGATTTATGCACCAAGCAGAAAAATTTAAAAGACCTGTAATTACATTTATAGATACAAAAGGTGCATACCCAGGAATTGGTGCAGAAGAAAGAGGCCAAGGCGAGGCAATTGCAAAATCAATGTTTGAGATGGCAAAATTAAAAGTTCCAGTAATTGCAATAGTAATAGGCGAAGGGTCAAGTGGTGGCGCTTTAGCAATAGGTGTTGCAAACAAAGTATTCATGCTAGAAAATGCAATATATTCAATTCTTTCGCCAGAAGGTTATAGCAGTATCTTGTGGAAGGACTCTAGTAGGTATAAAGAAGCGGCAGAAAAAATGAAATTAACAGCAGAAGACCTATATAATTTAAAGGTTATAGATAAAATAATAAAAGAGCCTGTAGGAGATGCAGAGGAAAGCTTTAAAAAAGTGGTAAACATCCTAAAAAAAGAGATTATCACAACAATAGCAGAACTAAGCAATTTGAGCGAAAAAGAAATTGTTCAAAATAGATATGAAAAATTTAGAAATATGGGAGAATATATGGAGGTGTAAAATGTTATTAGAAAATAAAAAAATATTAATTATGGGAATAAGGAACAAGTGGAGCATTGCTTATGGAATAGCAAAATCTGCTTACGAAAATGGAGCGAAATTAATTTTTACATACATGGGAGAAGAAAATAAAGAAAAAATAGAAGAATTAATCAGTGAGTTCAAGGGTAGTAAAGCATATGTGCTAGATGGGGCTTCAGAAGATGAACTTGTAAAAGAAGTATTTACAAAAATAAAAGATGAAAATGGCAAAATAGATGGAATAGTACATGCAATTGCACATGCGAACACAGAAGATTTACACAATGACTTTATATACACAAGCAAACAAGGCTATTCACACGCTATTGATGTAAGCGCATATTCATTTGTACTTGTAGCAAGAATTGCAAAAGAAATAGATATGCTAAATGAAAATGCATCATTAATTACATTAACATACCATGGATCAACAAAGGTTTTGCAAGGGTATAATGTAATGGGAGTTGCAAAAGCAGCATTAGAGGCAAGTGTTAGATATTTAGCAGAAAATTTAGGCAAAGAAGGTGTAAGAGTGAATGCCGTTTCAGCAGGACCTATAAAAACATTATCTGCAAAAGGAATTCAAAACTTTTCATCAATACTAACAGTTGTAGAAGAAAAAGCACCACTACATAGAAATGTAACTACAACTCAAGTTGGCAATGTTGCAACATTTTTATTAAGTGCCATGTCAGAAGCAATTACAGGTCAAGTAATATATGCAGATAGTGGATACAATATAATGGGAATTTAAAATAAAATTTGATTCTTTCCCAACAAGAAAGTATATATAAATATAGAAAGGAAATGATTTAAAATGAGTAATGAAGAAATTTTTAACAAATTAAAAGGAATTATAGTTGAACAATTAGGTGTAAACGAAGAAAATGTAAAAGAGGATGCAACATTTGTTGACGACTTAGAAGCAGATTCACTAGATATAGTTGAATTAATAATGAACATTGAGGAGCAATTTAACATGGAAATTCCAGATGAGGAAGCTGAAAAAATTGTTACCGTCGGCGACGTAGTAAAATATATAGCTGGGAACATGTCTTAATTAGGGACAGTCCCCAATCTACCACTTTTGTCCTACTTAGGGACAGGTGATTTCATTTAAGCCGGAGCTCTTTTAGCAACAAAAATAGTAAATTTATTAAGTCCTCACAATTGTATTATAAAAGTGCAGTCCGCGCAGGCGGAACGTTAGCGTAGTTCTAGAGCCTTCCAACTACTTTCCCTATGTCAAAAATTTATTTTTGACATGGGGAAGGAAGGCAACAGCAAGGACAAACGTTATAATATAATTGTGAGGATATATATTTACAGAAAAACTTGCTCCAAGAGCTCCGTTCCTATTAACATTGAAATGTCGAAAAATGTAAAAATTTGACGAACGATTTTTATTGCAAAATGTAGAAATGGAAGATATAATAAGGGCATGTATGATTTAATTGTCTGTCAAATATTTTTTATTCAAGAACTATTGTAATTTTGAATAAATTTCAGCCAAAATTTTAAAAATTTTAAAAGTTAAAATATTTATCTAAAGCATTTATTCAAAATAAAATTTAAATCAAACAGCTTAAGTAATAACAAAATAAAATCTTAGTATTCTTAAAAAATCCAAGATAGAACAAATTAAATAATATAAATTTAATAAATTTTTACCAAATAATTGAAAGAAGGAAAAATATTTGGTAGAATAGAAATGGAGAAAGTATGCAAGAACAAAATGCAAAAAATGTAAACGTACAAAAGAAAGAAAATTTAAGCTTAACAAATGATTACTTTTTTAAAAGGGTATTTTCAAAAGAAGGAAATGAAAGTATACTAAGAGATTTCTTAGAAGCAATACTACAAATATCAATAGAAAAAGTAGAAGTAAAAAATCCAGAAATACCAAAAGATATGTTGGATTCAAAAATAGGAGTACTAGATTTAAAAGTAAAAATAAACAACGGACCAATAGTAGATGTAGAAATGCAAATGGTAGACCAAAAAAATATTGATAAAAGAACAGCAACATATTTAGCAAAACTATATAGTATGCAGTTAAAATCAGGAGAAGAATATAAAAAGACATCAAAAGTAATAACAGTAAATATATTAAATTTTGAATTTTATAATAGGAATTCTTACCACTGTGTAGCACATATGAAATTTGAACCAACACAGAAAGATGACTATGTAGATATGGGATATAGCCCAGAAGATGAAATTGCAATAGAAGATTTTGAAGTACATTTTATAGAATTACCAAAGTTTATAAGAAAAAATCCAAGTGTAAAAAGGAAACTAGACCAATGGTTATGGTTATTAATAGGAAAGGGGGAAAAAATAGAGATGGCAGAAAAAGAAAATGAAGAAATAAGGAAAGCACAGGATGAAGTAGAAGAATTAAGCCAGAGCGAGCAAGAAAGATACATATATGAACTAAGACAAAAAGCTATAAGAGACGAAAAGAACATACGAGATAGTGGATACGAAGATGGCTTAGAGGCTGGCAGAAAAGAAATGAAGCAAGAAATCGAGAGATTAAAGGAAAAAGCTATAAGAGACGAAAAGAACATACGAGATAGTGGATACGAAGATGGCTTAGAGGCTGGCAGAAAAGAAATGAAGCAAGAAATCGAGAGATTAAAGGAAAAAGCTATAAGAGACGAGAAGAACATACGTGATAGTGGATATGAAGATGGGCTAGAGGCTGGCAGAAAAGAAATGAAGCAAGAAATCGAGAGATTAAAGGAAAAAGCTATAAGAGACGAGAAGAACATACGTGATAGTGGATATGAAGATGGGCTAGAGGCTGGTATAGAAGCAGGCAGAAAAGAAATGAAGCAAGAAATTGAGAGACTAAAGGAAAAAGCTATAAACGATGAAAGAAAAACAAAATTAGAAACTGCCAAGAAAATGTTAGAAAAGAAAATCTCAATTGAAGCAATTGCTGAAATAACTGGACTTACAGAGGTAGAAATAAAAGATTTAAAAGAGTAAATAGAAGTTACGGTATATATTAAAAAGTGTTTAGAAAAATTACAACAAAAAAAGCAATGGAAGAAATAAAAAATGTCCATTGCTTTTTTAATATGAAAGTGCACTTTTTAGAAAAGATAAATACCTGATTAAAACTCGAGTAATAATTTATCTTTTGGTTGACATAATTATAACACAACTCAAATGTCGAAACATGCCAAAATTAGTCGAAAAGGCGTAAAAAATCAAATATAACGGCAGGAGTAACCTTATATGTTTTCAGTATTTTTCTATAAAAATGTATAAAAGATTACAAAAAGTTAAATAAAAGAATAAGGATAAAGCTTTAATAGAAAATAGCCGAGTAAAATAAATACAATCTTTAAAAAATTGTAAAAATTTAACAAATCCACTTGCAAAAAATGTAAAAATAGTATATTATTAAAACATCAAAATAATATTTGTTCAAATAAATTTATTCTAAAAATTCAAACAAATTTTATCTAAAAATTTTCAAAAAGGAGTTATTAAAAAATGTTATCAATTGTGAAAAGCATGGCCTTGCATGGATTAGAAGGTTTTTTAATTGATGTGCAGGTTGATATCTCTGCAGGTATGCCATCATGGGATATTGTAGGCCTCCCAGATACAAGTGTTAGAGAGTCAAAGGAAAGGGTGCGTACTGCTATAAAAAATTCTGGATACGAGCTATTTAGTAGAAAAATAGTTGTAAATTTGGCACCAGCTGATATAAAAAAGGAGGGTTCGCTTTTTGATTTACCAATGGCAGTTGGTATTCTAATTAGTTTAGAGGTTATAAGTAAAACTGATATGAACGATACATTATTAATTGGAGAACTATCACTTGATGGCAAATTAAATTCAATAAATGGTGCATTGCCTATTTGTATAGAAGCTAAAAAACTTGGAATAAAAAAAGTAATACTTCCAAAGGCAAATGCCAAAGAGTCCTCTGTAATAGGTGGTATTGAAATATTGGGAGCAGAAAATTTAAGGCAAGTTGCAGATTATTTAAATGAAATGGAAGAAATAGACCTTGTAAATACTAGTTGGGAAGAGTGCTTAAAAAACAGTAAACAAACACAACTAGATTTTTCAGAAGTAAAGGGACAAGAAAATGTAAAAAGGGCAATTGAAATTGCAGCTGCTGGTGGGCATAATTGCCTATTAATTGGTAGCCCAGGGTCACGGAAAAACCATGCTTGCACGTAGAATTCCATCAATACTACCAGATTTAAGCTTTGAAGAAGCATTGGAAATAACAAAAATACACAGTATTGCAGGGATATTAAAAGAAAATGTACCAATAATTACAACAAGGCCATTTCGTGCGCCACACCATACAATTTCTGCAACTTCGCTAGTTGGTGGCGGAAAAATACCAAAACCTGGCGAAATCAGTTTGGCACATTATGGAGTGCTCTTTTTAGATGAACTGCCAGAATTTAATCAGCATACATTAGAAGTTTT